>DASZFO010000181.1 GCA_035939775.1 Pirellulales bacterium
GAAGCAGTTCTGCAATTACGAGCCGATACGCTCAGCGACAGCCAGCCGATGGAACGTTTTTGGCAACGCTGGCAATCCCGTCAAAACGGCAGCAACCGCTACCAGACCGCCGCCTGATTGCGCAAAGTAAGGAATGCACCCAAAAACCTGTCTCAAAGCTGGCTAGGCGCGCTCGGCCACGAAATCCATGGCGACCCAGCCACCAATGGCCAACCACTCTTCGCGAATCTCTCCCAGAACAGAAAACGAGACCCGCTTTCAAAAATTGATGGAAAGCTCACTTGGCCTTCTTCGCTTTCGGCGAGGGCTTGATCGTTCCACGCAGCCGGCCAATTCCCGCGCTCGGGGCGGCTAGATGGACCCAGTGCCCTACCAGCGCCTCCAGCATATCATCCATCGCCTGCTCGAAATCGGCAAACGCCTCCGAGTCGTAAAGCGGCTGGAAAAGCTGGTTTTCGTCCGGGAACGACGCGGTTCCACCCGTTGGATCGAGATCGAAGTTCATGGCGGCCAGTCCTTGGGCATCAAGCCGGAGTGATGTCGTACGTGTCTGGATTCCTTACGTGGGACAAATCCGAATCGTTCAAGGTTCGCAATTCGATTGCTGAGCAGTGCAAGCCAGATGCCGATTCGCAGGAATTATCTCGCAACCGGTCAAGTCTTTAGACGCCGAGGCCTGACCGAGTTTCGCAAGAACTTTGCGCTGAGCAGTTTGCAGCGCGCTAAAGCGCAGAAACCAGCGGTCTATCCAGTGAATTGCCGACTGGCTTCAATGCCGGCCAAATTCCTTAGCCGCCGATCGGCCCGGCTTCCGAACTGCCGATCCGGCAGCGTTCGAGGATCGTCGCGGCCGGCAAGACATAGCTCACATAGAACGGCCCGAACTCGGCATAGCGGGCGCTAGCCTCGTCGAACCGCATTCGATAGACGATTTCCTTGAGAAACTCGGGCCGGCGCGACCAGAGCGTCACGCCCCATTCCCAATCGTCGAACCCCAGTCCCACTGTGATCAACTGCGTCACGCGGCCGCCGAAGGTCATTCCCGTCCGCCCGTGCTCGGCCATCAGCCGGTTCCGCTCGGCGATCGGCAGCAGAAACCAATTCTCGCCGACTTTTCGTTTCTTGTTCATCGGATAGAAGCAGGTGCAAGGCCAAGGGGGCAGTTCGGGCGTGAGCCGCTGCACGCGCATCATCGCCTCGCGGTTCTCGTAGGCCTTGAGTTTGGCGCGATAAGTCGGGCTGTCGAGTGATTCCCCTTCGTCCACGAGCCGCTGGCCGTATTGCTCGACGGTCGGCACGTATTCCGACACTTCGGTGATCGAGACGAACGAGTAGGTCGGCTCGAGCGCCGGCCCGATCGGCCCCGACATTAGCCGCTGGTGAACCGCGTCGATTTTGAGCGGGTTGCCATCGAGCAGCATCAGCCCGAAATCGGCCTTGTGCCCGCTCACGAGCGAAGTTTGCAGCCGGGCCGGTGATTCGGGCCCCCCCGGATCGAGCGCGGCGGTAAACTGCTCGCGCCCCGCTTGCATCTCTGCCGCGCTCAATCGATTCAGCGCCGCTCGATCAAAGCGATAGTACAAATGGCTGCAATGCCATCCTTCACTCGGCTCGATCGAGATGTCGGATGGTGCATTCTGACCGTGACTCATGCGAATGATTTTAGCTGCCGCCGCAATGCCTGAATAGCGCCGGGTGCCACTGGCCAGTCCGCCGCGGCAGATCGGCCAGTGCTGAAGCGCCGATCAACGTCGGCCCGCCAATCGCCCATCGAAGCGATCTAACAGATCAGAGTTGGTAGCGGGTTCCGGCACTGGCCGGGCCCAGAGGGCACCGCGCTGGCCAGTGCCACACCGTCCGCGGCCAGCGCCATGTCACCGTGTCCCGGCGATTCCTTAGTGCGGTTCCCAAAGCTCGAAGCGGTTCCCTTCGGGATCGCTCGCCCAGCCGAACCGGCCGTTCTCGTATTCCTCGACGCGATCGTCCACCGCGGCGCCGGCCGCCCGAAGCTGGGCTAGCATTGCATCGAGATCGCGCACTCGGTAGTTGAGCATGAATGGCGCCGAGCCGGGGCCGAAATATTTCGTGTCGGCGGGGAACGTCGACCAAACCGTTTGCTCCTCTGCGCAGCCGGACTTCAGCGTGCCATACGTCTGCCCGGCGACGACCGGCACCCCCACCTGCTCGCGATACCAGGCCGCCAGCGCATGCGGATCGCGCGCCTTGAAGAATACGCCACCGATGCCAAGGATGGATTCCACGTTCTACTTCGTCAGCGCCTTCTCGCCGCCGAAAAACCGGCTGTCGAGTTGGTTCTTGCCGCGCGTGATGTAGTAATTTACTAGCTCGAGCCGCAGGGCGCGGGGGGAGAGTTGCTGTTTGTCCCAGAGTTCGGCGAGACGCGCGTGCCGGGCGCGCAGCTCGTCGAACTTGGTGCGATCGGCCGGATCTTGAACGGCCTCGGGGGGCGGAGTCGCGCCGGCCATGATGGCCCGCCTGGCCTTGATATAATCGCCGCTGTTGCCGTAGGCGATTTCGTCGAGCGTCTCGACGACCGCAGCGGCTTTGGCGGCGGAGACCAAGTCGAGGTCCTTATCGACCTTGGCGGCGCTGGCCATCGCGTTGGCCAAGAGCGGATTGGTCTTCGAGGCCTCGGCCAGCTTGAGCCGCACCGTTTGGAACAGGTCGGACGAGGCATTGAGTTGTTTCGCCTTCAGTCCGTCGGCAAAATGGTCGTAAATCGCCTCTTCGACCTCGCGCTGCGGATCGTACATCGGCTCGCGGCGGCCGACGATTTGCAACTTCGACGAAAAGAGCGCTCCGGTGGGCGAAATGAAACTGTCGCCGAAGGTAATCCCGAGCTTCGCTAAATTCTCGCGGGTGTTGCCGCCGCCCGGGGCCTCGGGAATCGGAAAGAACTCCTCGCGCGGCCGACCGGTGTCCTGGCAACAGAGCAGCAGGAAGCCGGCGCAATAGGTGTGAATTTTCTTCCCCGCCAGCGGCTGGCCTTTCAAGGCCGTCACCCGATCGGTTTGGAAATTCAGGTCGAATTCGGTAGGGCAGGCGATCAACGACGCGGCCGTCTCTCCCATCTTGCGGGCCACGGCCGGATCGGGATGGCGGAGGAAAACGTAGTGCAAGCTGCGATCGACGAACGCATCCACATTGGTGGCCGGCATGTTCGTCCCCCGCTCCGGCAGATCGACGAGGACCATCCGCCGGATGCCGTCGCGACCCTTTTCCATCGCTACCACACCGACGTGCGTGAACAGGCCGGGGGAAAAATCCGTGAACAGGTTGTAGGGCGACGGGTTGCGCATCAAGAGCCAATCGCCCGGTTGAACGTCGAAGCTCCCCATGCGCAAGCGGTCTTCCGTCAGGCCGACACGCATCCGCTCGCTGAGCCAAGTGGTCAACTCGGCAACCCGCGAACGCTCCTGCCGAGGCCATTGCGGGGCGGGGATTCTGGCAAGCAGGCCGTAAAGCTCCTTGGCCGTGATGGCCGGCGGCGGGACCTCGGGATCCTGACCAGGGCGCAAATCCTGCGGCAGACCGATCTGGCGGATCGTCTCAGCCGCAGTGAGCAGCAGCACCGGGGGCGTTTTCGGATCGCGCGCGAAGCGGGCGACGTGCTTGAGCAAGTCCATCTGTCCCGTCGCGGCGATCAGCTCGAGCACTTTGCGCTTGGTACTCGCGGAGGCGGGCGGAATCTTGTCCTTTTCAGATTCGTCGGCCGGCGGATCAAACAGCAGATCGACTGCCACGGCCGCTCCAATCGCGCTGCGGCGGCGAAGAAGTGCATCGAGCAACTGGTCGGTGACGCCGGGAACGTCGGCAATCTCGTCGGCAGTGAAGGTCAGGGCGTCGAACAGCATATATCGCAGCCGGCCGGAAAGATCGATCAGCCCAGACGTGGTGGCCAGATAGTTGTTGATTGCCGCGTGGCGCGCATCACCATCGAGCGCCGCAAAGCCGGTCCGCAAGGCGAGCGTTTGATTAAGCTGCCGATCGACGCGATCTTTGGCGTTTAAGAGCGCATCGCACGCGGGAAGCATTTCATTGGGGCGCGGCGAATTGTCGAAACGGACCAGCTCGGCGGACCAGCGCTCCAGGGCGTCAGTCGCTTTGCGGAAGTCGTCCACATTCTCGGCCGAGAACCCCGCCGCCTCGCGCGGAACGATCGTCCCAAGCTGATCGAGCCAGGCCGCCACCGCCCGCTCGGCCGGATTGGCGCGCGGCGGCTGGTTGCGCTCCTTCTCCTCCTCCTGTTGCTTCTCTTGCAGCTCTTGCAGCTTTGCCCGTTGCTCGAATAGCCGCCCGCGCTGGGCCAAGGCTTGGCCGGGAGCGAAAACCAGCGCCGCGAGCAAGACAGCGCCAACGAGGAGCAATCGCCGATTCAGACAAAATTGCATCGTGACCACCGTTTGGCATTCTAGATGGAATAGGCAGACTATAACATCTATACCTTGCGATACTACGATCCGCCAGGGGGCGAAACGGTAGGGTGCGTCAAGCGAAGCGCTGACGCACCGCGTATCAATCGCCGTACCGATAGATTTTGGATCATGTGTCGAGCGGGCTCCGGTGCGTCTGCGCGGACTTGACGCACCCTACAAAGGTTCCGGATCCAGTTCGATCATGCGTTGAATCGCCGGGCGGCCGTATTCGCTGCCGCCGGTGTAGATCGTGAGGTTCGCCAGCGGTCGGGCAACGCCGGGACTGTGGGTGTGGCCGCAGTAGACGGTCACTTCGCGATCAGGGTACTCCGGAGCGATCTCGAGCAGCACGTCGCCGATCGCTTTGCAGGTGAAGTGCGGCGCCCATTCGTCGTCGGAGATTTGCCCTTCGTGCCAACAGGCCTCGCGCAGCGGCGGGAGATGCGTTGCGATGAGCACATGTCGAAAGCGCGCTAGCGCCGCGGGCAGCGTGCGGCGAATCTCTGCCGCCGCCTGATCGCCGAGCGCCTTGAGCACCGGCCAGCGCTCGGCTTTGGTGATGCCCGCCAGTTCGGCGATCAGCTTGTAGTCGTTCATCATCACGAACGATCGCTCGTAGTCGCCGAATCGCGCGTCGGCCCAGCCGTCGTTGCCGATGAGTCCCGTGCCGGATACAAGCTCGATCGGCTCGTGGCCGGTGAGATAGCGCAGATTCGACCGCTCGCGGCAGAGCTGGCGCACGGCCTCGCGCACGCCGTGGATCGAGCCGCCATAGAAATCGTGATTCCCGAGCACGAAATAGATCGGCCGGGCGATGGCGTCGTCGAGCTGCGCGAGCCGATTCACGACATCCGCCGCATCCGAGATATCGCCCGTCAACAGCACGGCATCCGGCCCCGCGGAACGCACCTGGCCGAGGAACTGTCTAACTTCCTCGG
>DASZFO010000182.1 GCA_035939775.1 Pirellulales bacterium
AACTCGCGGAACTTGATCGAGGGGAATGCCATGAGAGAAGTTGTGATTCAGGCGACGCATCATCCTGGTGAACTGGCGCGGATTGCGAATGCCCTTTCCCTGAAGAGCGTGAATATCAAATCGGTGGCCGCGCTGGCCATCGGACACCAGGGTCTGGTGCGGATCATTCCCGACAACATTGAAGCGGCCCGAAGCGCGCTGCATGAGGCCAACATCCGCTTTGAAGAGAACGAGCTCGTTACGGTCTTGCTCGAGAACCAGGCAGGCGAGCTGACCGCAGTCGCCGCAAAGCTCGCCGATGCCGGCTTGAATCTGGAAGCCGCCTACGTGGTGGGGCTTGGCGGCGACATGGTCGAATTGGCGCTGGCCGTGAACGACGTGAAAAAGGCGAAGAAAATTCTGGAGTGATTTGCGACGCGCTTCGAATGGCCTGAGGGGAACGATGGACGAATCGTCACACCTCCGGACTGGACACCGGCTGCGCGGCAAGATAACACGACTTGCTGTTGCCGCGCGCTGGCCACCGCGGCGCGAATGTTGATCCAGGGACGAAATTGTGTTCCGGCTTGCTATGCACACCTATTGGATTCGCACAGTCTGCGGCGCGGTGATGGCGCTGACCGTGTTGACCGGCACATCGCCGCTCAAGGAGCGGCCGATCAATTCGCGGCCCAATATCGTAATGATCGTGGCCGACGACTTGGGGTTTTCGGATCTCGGCTGCTACGGCTCCGACGTCGGTACGGCCGAATTAAATCGACTCGCGGCCAACGGGCTGCGGTTTACACAGTTTTATAACTGTGCCCGCTGCTGCCCAAGCCGTGCCTCGATTTTGACGGGGCTTTATCCCCACGAAGCCGGCGTCGGGCACATGCTCGAAGACTGGCACCCCCCCGGGTACACGCATGGGCTCAACGAAGAGTGCGCGACGATTGCCGAGCTGTTGCGAGCGGGCGGATATCGCACGTATCACGTCGGAAAGTGGCACGTCGGCGGCGTCGGGCAGAAAGACCCGCGAAACCATCCGATCAACCGGGGCTTTGACCATGCGCGCGGCACGGGGGGCGGTGGCAACTATTTCAAGCTGTATCCGCTCTACGACGATCTCAAATCGATCGAGCCGTGGCCCGGCTTCTACGCCACCGACGTTTTCGCCGATTGGGGCGTGCAAACGATCAGGCAACACCAGCGCGAGCACGCGGGGCGGCCGTTTTTTCTGCATCTATGCTTCACCGCTCCCCACTTTCCGCTGCAAGCGCATCCGGCCGACATCGCCCGGCACCGCGGCGAATTCAAAATCGGCTGGGACGAGCTGCGAAAAAAGCGATTTGCCCAACAAAAGTCGCTCGGCTTGATGGATCCGCATTGGAATCTTTCACCCCGCGATCCGATCGCGCGGGCTTGGAGCGACACCCCAGACGCCGACCGCGATGAATGGGACCTTCGCATGTCGGTGCATGCCGGAATGATCGAATGCATGGATCGGGGAATCGGTCGCGTGTTGGACGAAATCCGGCAGGCCGGTCTGACCGAGAACACGGTCGTCATGTTTTTCTCCGATAACGGGGCCAGCGCCGAGGCGCTCAACTCGTATCCCAACCCGGCGCGCGGACACAAACCGGGCAGCATCACCGGGACCGCAGAGTCGCATCGCTGCCTTGAAGTCGGTTGGGCGAATGCGGCCAATACGCCGTTTCGAGAGCACAAGATGTGGGTGCACGAAGG
>DASZFO010000183.1 GCA_035939775.1 Pirellulales bacterium
CCGCGGGAAGAGCCGGCCCAAATGGATGCGGGCCGGAGCCAAAGCGCCTCTGCCATTCCGCGCGGCACTCGGATCCTCGTGGTCGACGACAACCGTGACGCCGCCGATAGCCTGGCGATGACGCTCCGGTTCTTAGGGGGCGAAGTGCGCGTCGTCTACGATGGGCCGGCGGCGCTGGAAAACCTCGCCAGTTTCCGGCCGGCCGTCGCCCTGATCGACATCGGCATGCCGGGGATGGACGGCCACGCGGTCGCGCGGCGAATCCGAAGCCATCCGGAGTTTCGCGATTTGCCGTTGGTGGCGATCACCGGCTGGGGACAGGCCGAAGACCTCGCCCGGTCGAAGTCAGCCGGATTCGATCACCATTTGGTCAAGCCGGTCGGGCTGGACGCCTTGCAGTTGTTGTTGACATCGCTGGAAGGCCGTCCCGAGGCGCGGCGGTGCGAAGATTCTCCCTCGGCTGGACTTCGATGAGCTAGCCGCTGCGCGCGCCTTGTAGCGGAATTCGCGAATGGCGGACCGCTTTACCGCTAAACTCGATCCGGACAAGGCACGGACGACGAGTCGGCGACGGCATGATTTCGGTCACAAGAGAGGGCGGTCTCAAGACGGGGTCGGCGCCGCGCCTTCGCGGCGATCCTCGACAGTCGCCGGAAGGGCGGCGCCGACGCCCCGTCTTGCGACCGCTCCTACTCTGACTGATAGTAGAGCGCCGCTGGCAGCAAGAGAATGAGAAGCCGCGTCTTTTTTATGAGGTTTTTCACCGCCCTACGAGGAGCGATGCTCGGCGCGATAATGGCTCGGCGGCTGATGAAAGTGCCGCTTGAAGACGACGCTCAGGTACTCGACGTACTTGAAACCGGCGCGGTCGGCGATCGCCGCGAGCGACAGGTCGGTTTCCTCCAGAAGTTGTCTAACCCGCTGCAATTGCACGCGAAGGATCTCTTCATGCGGCGTGTGTCCGAGCATTCGCTTGAATCGGCTTTCCAAGATCCGCCGCGATATGGGCACGATCTTGAGCACGTCCTCGACCTTGATGCCGTCGCAGGCGTGATCGCGGATAAAGCGCACGGCGGACGAGACTTCGGCATCCGCGGTGGCCAGCACGTCGGTCGACTGCCGAGTGACGATCCCGGTCGGCTTGATCCGGCACAAGCCGCCGGCCACCTTCCGCCCGGCCATCAATTGATCCAGCAGCTCGGCCGCCTCGAAACCGGTGCGATGCGTGTCGGGCGCGACGCTTGTCAGCGGCGGATCGGTGAGATTGCAAAGCAGATCGTCATTGTCCACTCCGACCACGGCCAGCTCGTCGGGGACTTTGACCCCGCCGCGGCGGCACACATCGAGCACCTGCCGTCCGCGAATGTCGTAGCAGGCCATCATGCCGCAGGGCTTCGGAAGATGCCGCAGCCACGCCATGAGTTCCTTTTCTTCCTGCTCCCAGGAGGCCGCCGCGGCACGTCTGCGATCGGCGTGTGGATAAACGGCGAGCGAGCAGCCCGCTTCTCGAGCCATCTCCCCAAACCACAACGCGCGCTCGACGGACCACTGAAACCGGTCGTCGCCGCAATAGGCCAGGTTGCGGAAGCCGCGCTCGAACAGATGCTCGAACGCCAACCGCGTGATCGCCTCGTTGTCGGTTTCGATGCAGGGCAGCTCCGGCATGAGCCTGGCGGCGCTGACATCGACCGCTGGCGCTCCCGTCTCGCGCACCGCCTTGGCGATCCGCGAATTCTCGATCCGCGCGATGATCCCATCGCCGTGCCACGATTTCAGCCAGTTCGGGGGCGCATCGCCGCGCCCTTGTTCCGGCAAATAGATCGACCACGGCCGATGCTCGCGAAGATAGGCATACACGCCGCGAAGCAAGCCGCGGGCATAGGAGTTCGAGGTTTCGATCAGCAGGGCGACGTGCGGGCGTTTGGCCATGTGTTTGCACTGCGGCGTTGCCTTCGGGCGCGAATACGTTCACCGTGATCGGCGGCCGCTGCGCACCTTGGCATCGAAAACAAACGGCGCGCCGTCGCCGTGTTCTAAGAGCCTATCCGAGAACCGCCGGGGACTGTCCCCCTTTTGCGCAGTCCGCGGAGCAAAACGGGGACTGTCCCCTTTGCCCAGACGGTTCTCGGATAGGCTCTAAGTCTGCGCAGGGCGATGCGGTGCGTCAATCGGACGAGCGGATTTGACCTGCCCCGCGAACCGCTTCTCTCAAAATTATCTCAAGCGGACGGCAATTTCCGTTGGAAACCTCCTCCGGTTTCGCGGTTGACTTGAAAGAGGCATGGCTGTCCATCTCCATTGGAACCAAGGCGGATGATGCCGTTAAAAAACTCATCTTAAGAAACGTAAAAACTCATCGACTTTAATCGAATGCGGGACTACAGTCAGCGTTGTTGATCGGATCGCGTCAGTCCGGGATGCAATCGCGCACCGGCTGTCACGCTTTGTCGGGCGTTCTGTCAGTTCGTTGGTCGCGGTCTTTCTGCTCGTTCGTCTGGTCTGCGTTTCTCGGATCAATTGGTTCTCTTTCCCTGGGTAGACCCATGCTCACTAGCGCGCGGCGTCCAGTTTTCCAACACTTCTACGTTCCGCTGAATTCGCGTCTGATCGTTGTTCTGGCCTCGTGTATTTGCACTTGTATTCTGCTTTCCCAGACGCAACCCGCAAGTGCGCAAGTCAATTATCTTTGGAATGTCGCCGGCCCGGCCGATTGGAATACCGCGGCGAATTGGAATCCGGCGACCGTGCCTGCCAACCCCGGCGCGCTCACCGCGACCAACGGGGCCTACGCTCACATCGGCAATGGCGGCATTGCTCAAATCACCTCCACCGCGGGCACAACGCCCACGATCGATAACCTGCTTTTTGATGGGACTTCGGCCGGCGAAGTCGATCAATCCAGCGATACGTTGACGCTGACGGGGATGGATGCCTTGGCGGTGCCCGTCGGTCCCGGGGAATTGCGAATGGGTGTTACCGGCCAGGCCGACAAGTACAAACTGGGCAGCATTGCCGGCGTCGGCGGCACCGGCAGCATCTCCGCGATCGAGATCCATGTCGGTGAAGCCGGGGGCGGGACCGCGCCCGCCAGCACATTCACCCAAGGGAACGCCGCAAGCGACACCTCGAACGTCACTACCACCGGCCGGCTGTATATCGGCGGCGCTGATGCGACGACGCCCGCCGTCGCGGCGGGCGGGCATGGCGTATATAACCTCAACGAAGGCACTCTAACCGTCGGCAGTGCCGCCGGAGGCGCGGCCGGCGGCGCCGCTGGCGCCGGAGGCAGCGCGTTTATCGGGTACAACGGCAACTCCGTCGGCGTCTTGAACATCAGCAACACCGGCGACTTGGAAGTCTCTGCCGGCGATTTCCATATTGGCGATACGGCCAACGCGACGGGCACGGTGAACCAATCCGGCGGCACCGCGAATATCGAGACCGGCAACGGCAACTGGTTGTTCGTCGGTCAAAACGGCGGCACCGGCACTTACAACTTGAGCGGCGGAGCGCTGAGTTCGCCCTTCAACCCCAGCAACGGCTCCATCAATGCCGCCTGGCAAGTCGTCGGCGAAGGCGCCAGCACGGGCACGGGTGCGCACGGTTCCACCGGCATGTTCAAACAAACCGGCGGAACGAACAATGTCGGAGGTCGGTTGTATATCGGTGCAGCCGGTGGCACCGGCACTTACGCTCTCAGCGCCGGAACGCTGACGGTTGGGAATAACTATAACGGGAGCTTATTCGTTGGCGACAGTGTCAGCACCGGCGGGCCCGCCATCGCTGGCAGTGTCGGCACTCTGACGATTTCCGGCACGGGAGACCTGGAAATACCCACCAACGGCGACGCCCACGTGGCCAACGGCGCTGGGTCGGTCGGCGTAATCAACCAAACTGGCGGCACGTTCAATGGTCCGATCGGCGGTAGCTGGATGTTCGTAGGCGACGGCGGAAATGGCACCTACAACTTGAGCGGCGGAACGATGAACGTGGGCGCGCGCATGGTCAATGCCCGCGGCGCCACATCCCACGGCACATTCAATATCACCGGCACCGCCTCGCTGACCACCGGCAGCGACCTGGACGTGGATAACGGCGGAGTCGGCGTATTCAACCAGTCGGCAGGCACTACCGTCAATACCGGTGGCGGCTGGCTCTTCGCCGGCACAAGCGGTAATGCCGGTGCGAGCGGCACGTACAACATGATGGGTGGCTCGCTCACCACGGGCCGAATCGTGATCGGTTCCAACACGAGCAGTGGCAACAATAATGGAACCGGGCATTTCATCCAAACGGGCGGCACCGTCACCAGCCATAACGACGTGTCGCTGGGGGATGGCAACGGCGCGACCGGCGACTACACGATTAGCGGTCCGGCCGGCGGGCCGAATGCAGTCACTCTAGTCGCCAGTACCCAGGTTGAGAACGCTAACGGTGGACAGGGGCTTTTGCTGGGCTGGGGCGCCACGGGCACCATGAACCAGAACGGCGGGCTCGTGACAGCCACGACAGCCGCCGCCGGGGTAGAGGGGGTTGGGTTCAATGGCGCGAATTCCAATGCCGGCCACGGAACCTACAACCTATCTGGCGGAATCTTGAATACGGCCGCCGTCTACAAGATTAACGTGAACGGCACCGGCACGTTCAATTTCAATGGCGGGATTCTGCAAGTCGCGGCTCCTACGGGGAACCGCCCGATCTTCATGGGCCCGGGCAATCCAAATCTGGCGGACGGAACGCCGGTGCCGGCCTTGACGGCCGCCAATATCAAAGTCGGCGGCGCGATCATCGACACCAACGGCTACAACCCCACCATCTCCCAAGTCTTATCCCACGATTCCACTTTGGGTCCGGCGGTTAGCAATCCGCCGGTTCCGCCCGCGGGACTCGACGGCGGCCTGACGCTCGCCGACTCGAGCGGCATACCGGTGACGGCCAATACTCCGACCGGCAGCAGCATCAATTCCGTGGCCGGCAGCCTCGCGCTCACCGGCGCTAATACCTTCAACGGCAACACGAATGTCACCACGAACAGCGCCGGGCAAACTGCCACTTTGATTCTCGGCAACACATTGGCGCTGCAGAACAGCACCCTGAACCTGACAGTCACCAACAGCGTGCATTTCAATCATTTCGCGAGCGACGGCGTCACGGTTCTCGGCGCGTTCACGCTCGGTGGGTTGACGGGTGCGGGCAATCTGTCGCTCTCCGACAGCAGCCCCGCGCCGATCGCGCTCAGCATCGGCAACAACAACACGACCACTACCTACACCGGTCAATTGGGCACCGCAGCCGACGGGGCCTCGCTCGTCAAGATCGGCGGCGGCACGCTGCATTTGACCAATACTCAGCTTTACACCGGCGGCACCACGATCAACCAGGGCACGCTGTCGTTGAGCGGGGCCCCCGCCTCCCTGGCGAATAGCTCCTCGGTGGATGTCGGCGGCGGAGCGAATTCGTTGCTCAGCCAAGTTAGCTCGGGCACGCTGCCGACTCTGTTATCGCAAGGCGGCGCGAGCGCCGGTGCCGTGCATGTCCATGGTCCTGAAGCCTCGGTCGCTGGCAACATCGCAGTTGGCGATATCGGCACCTTAAATGCCGCGTCTCTGATTCTCGACGCCGGCGCGAACGCGAGTTTTGTTCTCGGCGCGCCCGGCACGGGTGGTTCACCGGCCGGGAGCCATGCCGATCTGATGGCCGTGACCGGCGCGCTGACGTTGCCGGCAAGCGGCAGCGTCGCCTTGAACTTCACCGACAACGCGAACGCCGGCGGACTGGGAAGCTTGGGTCTCGGCACTTACAAGCTCTTTACGGCTGCGAGCATCGCGAATTTCAGCTCGACATCGTTCGGCCCCATCAGCTCGCCGGCGCCGGGCGACTCCTATGTCTTCACGGAGGTAGGAACGACCGAGATCGATATGAACGTCGTCCAATTGATTTGGACGGGGCTTGCCAAGCCGGACAACCAATGGGTCACTGGCGGGAATTGGAGCAGCACAGTTCCCGGCTCGACAACTTCGACCATCAATTCGGATATCGCGGATTTCAGCGGCGCGGGTAACGGCAATACAACGATCAAAATCGACTTGAATCGAAATGTAAAGGGGCTGACCTTCGACACCGCCTCGGCCGCCGCCTATACGATTGGCGATTCCGGCCCCAACGGCGGCAATGCCCTGCGCCTCAGCGCTGCGGGGTCGATTCAGAGCAGTTCGACCGTCGTTAATACGGAGACGGTCAATGCCCCACTCGTATTGGAAGGGAACTACACGTTTTCGAGCAGCCCTGCCTCCGCGACCAACGTGCTGAACATCGCCGGCGGCGTCACTGGCGTGACCGGAATCACCGTGTTGACCCTGACGGGCAGCAACACGGGCGCCAACACGATTAGCGGTGTCATTGGAAATGGAACCGCGCCGTCCGTCGGATTGTCGAAAACCGGGGCCGGGACTTGGGTTCTGGCCGGCAACAATACCTTCACGGGCGCAGTTTCCATCGCCGCCGGCACTTTGCGAGTTGGCAACGTGGGCGCTCTCAATTCCACCACCCCGAATGCCGTGCTGTTCACTGGTCCCAGCACGGGTATTTTGGACTTGAACGGCAACAGCGTTACGATTTCCGGCCTTATCGGCGGCGCCCTTGGTAGCGGCACCGTCACGACCAATGGCGGCCCAGCGACGCTAACGATCAACGTTCCCGCCGCGGCAACTCCATCCTACGCCAGCGTGTTGGCGGATGGCTCCGGCGTCGGAAACAAGCTGAGCCTGACCGTCAGCGGCGCGGGCAGCCAGACGCTCACTGGCAATAATACCTATAGCGGCACGACCAACGTGACCGGAACCCTCCGCGTCGGCAACACCAATGCCTTGCAGAATAGCACCCTGAACTATACCGTTGCCAACAGCGTGCAGTTCCTCGGAGGAATCGGCTCGTTCACCCTCGGCGGGTTGTCGGGCGGCGCCGGCCCAATCAATCTTTCGCTCCTCGACACGAGCGCGACGCCTGCTCCGATTGCGCTGTCGGTGGGCAACAATAATGCGAACACAAGCTACGCGGGCACGTTGGGCGCCGCGGCCGACGGAGCGTCGTTCGTCAAGGTGGGCACCGGCACGCTCACGCTGACCGATGCCCCGACGCCGCTGCTTTATAGCGGAACCACGACGGTCAGCGCCGGAACGTTGGCGTTCGGCGCGACGAGTGCGCAATCTTATGGCGGCACGATCC
Organism: Pirellulales bacterium; assembly: GCA_035939775.1. Classification (NCBI taxonomy): domain Bacteria; kingdom Pseudomonadati; phylum Planctomycetota; class Planctomycetia; order Pirellulales; species Pirellulales bacterium. The sequence goes on from DASZFO010000183.1 coordinate 7,225, forward strand.
TCGGCGCGGGCGCGGTAGCGGCGAGCGGCCCTGGCTCGCTCACCCTGACCGGCAACAGCACCTGGAGTGGTGGATTAAATGTCGCTGCCGGAGTGTCTGTCACGGCCGGTCCTTGGGTGACGGCGACCAACGCGGCCGCGACGCCGTTGGGCAGCGGCCCCGTGACCTTGAACACGGGATCGACCCTGAACTTGGCCGGAAACGGGACCGCCACTCAAGCCTATGCGGCCGGCTTGACGGTCGCCGGCAACTCGACCGTCAACGTAACGAGCACAGCGCCCCCTTCGGCCGCATCGATGGGCAATCTATCGATCGGCGCGCAGCTCAATCTCACCGGCGACGCCGGCTCGAGCCTCAGTCTTGGCACGACAACGCTCACCGCGAATTCCACGTTCAACCCGGCGGCTAACACGACCCTGACCGTCGGCAGTATCGGGGGCGCTTTCGGCGTGAGCAAGATCGGCGCCGGCACGTTGATCGTGCCCAGCGCTGGAACATATACCGGGGGCACGAATATCAGCGTGGGCACCGTGGTCGTGCAGGATAGTGCATCGCTCGGCACCAACACCATCCAGATTTCGGGCGGCAGCAAATTGCAGCTCGCGGCCGTGGTGCCGGCCGTCAAACCGGCTATCAGCATCAAATTCGAAGGGGGCAGCAATGGCGGGGCCCCGACCAGTTTGAATTCAACCGACGTTGCCGGCGTCTACCCAGTCTCCAATTGGAACAACGTCAATAGCAACAACGTCAGCAATACTCCCGGCAGCGGCACGAACACCAATATCGACTCTCCGATGGGAGGCACGATCGTCGATAGCAACGGCGCGACTACGGCGGCCACCATCGCCTTCCAAAGCAACAACACCTGGGGGGTCGCGCAGAATAATCCGACTCCCAACGACGTGCTGATGAACGGCTATCTCGACTTGAACTTCGGCGGGAATAACCTGACCGCCGTTACGATGAAGAACCTCCCCTACACCCGGGTCGATGTTTATGCCTATGTCGGCTCCGACGGCAACGGCCGCACCGGGCACGGCACGGTCACCCAGAGCGCAACTGGGCCTTTCTACTTCATTACCGACGACAATATGTTTAGCGTCGCGAATGGCGGCCCCGGCTTTGTTCAGGGCACGGCCACGACGGCAGCCACGGCGGCGAACGCCACTTATCTCTTGTTCTCGGGCGTTCCGACGGCGGCCGGGGAAATCGACTTCACCTTGATGGGCGACACCAACAACGCCGGGCTGCATGGGCTCGAATTCGTCAATGCCACCCCGCCCGTGGCCATGGCCAACGCGCTGACCCTCACGGGCAACGCCACGATCGATCTTACCGGCTCGGCGACGGGGGCGATCTCGGGCAACCTGTCGATGGGGGGCACGACGCTGTTCATCACCGGGGCCGGCGACGTTTCGGTCCTTAACTCGCCCTTCACCTTGAGCCTGGGCGCGGCGACGCTTTCCGGCAACCCGACGTTCGATGTCGCCGACAACGGAACCGGCGTCGGAACCCTCCGCTTGGCTTCGTTGAATACCGGCGGCGCCGCGCGCACGATCACCAAGGTCAATGCGGGAATATTGGAAATCGACGGCGCTAGCACGCTCACCGCGGCGAGCGTCATCAATGTGAACGCGGGCGGAGTTCGATTCAAGAACACGACCGGTGCCGCGACAATCGGCGCCGGGACGGTGGTGAATGTGGCTACCGGAACCAGCTTGGAATTGGCCGGCTCCGTCTCGGACCTGTCGTCTCCCGACTCGCCGCCGAGCCCGGCGACCGCCGTGCTGCGTGCGCACGTCGTCAATCGTGGAAGTTTATTGGTGAGCGGCACGCACCAACAAACGGGCGGAATCGACGGGACCGGTGGCGTCACCACGGTCAACTCCGGCAGCGACCTCACGGCCGATCACATCGTGCAGTCTTCTCTCGTGATCGGCGGCACGGCGACCAGCGCCGCCCTCGTTACGATCGCCTCCTCGGACGCCAGCGGCAATCCGTTGGCAAGCGGATTCGCCGTGGCCGGCTCACTTTCGCCGAGCGGCCCGTTCGCCGCCGGCACGGACGGCGGATCGAGCTTGCTTGCCTCCGGCGGATCGTCGGCCGGCAGTAGTTCGTCGTTGGGGGGAGCTAATCTTGGCAGCGGCCAGGCATCAGTGCCCGAGCCTGCGAGCCTCTTGCTCATGGCGTTGGGAGGAGGAATTGCTCTGCTCGCGGTCTTGCGGCGTAAGATCAATCGGAGGTGATTCTTTGCTTCTGTTCCGCGGCGTGCGTCGAGGCCGCCGCGTCAGATACGCCTCGCCGGCCGATTCATTCGGTCAGCGGGGTTTTTTATGCGCTGCGCGACGAACGCGAAACGGAAATTGGGGTAGGACATTGAGAGCCTATCCGAGAACCGCCTGGGCAAAGGGGACAGTCCCCGTTTTGCTCCGCGGACTGCGCAAAAGGGGACACTCCCCGGCGGTTCTCGGATAGGCTCTGAATCCAAAGCGGAAGACACCGTTAAAAATCGTATCTTAAAAGACGTAAAAACTCATCGACTTCAATGGAATCCGGGACTACAGTCAGCGCTGTAGGATCGGGTCTCATTAGTCCGCGGATGCAATCGCGCGCCGGTCGTCACGCTTTATCGGGCGTCCTCTCTGTTCGTTGGTCGCGGTCGGTCGGCTCGTTCGTCTGGTCCGCGTTTCTTGGATCAATAGGTTCTCTTTACGTGAGTAGGCCCATGCTCAATAGCGCGCCGCGTTCAATTTTTCAACGCCTCATTGCGAGGAATTCACGTCGGGCAATTATTCTGCTTTCGTGTATCAGTGCTTGCTTTCTGCTTTTCCCGACACGTCCCGCGAGTGGGCAAGTCGACTATCAGTGGAATGTCGCTGGCCCGGCGGATTGGAACAACGCGGCGAATTGGACCCCCGCCGGCGGCCCGCCGGGCACCATGGCCGGAGATAACGCCCACGTCGGCAACGGTGGCGATGCCACCATCACTTCGATGCCGGGTACCACGGCGGGAATCGATAGCCTGTTATTTGACGGTGTCGCGGGCGGGGAGGTCGATCAGTCGAGCGACACGCTGACGCTTTCGGGCTCCGAGGCCAACGCGGGCCCCACTGGGCCGGGTCGGCTGCGGATCGGGGCGGTGAACGCCGGCGCATTCGGCAAATACAATCTCACGGGCACCGGCGCCGTCAGCGCCACCCGGATCCAGGTCGGCGAAACGGGGGGCGGGACCGCTCCGGTCAGCACGTTCAACCAGGGGGTGATCGGCGACGCCGGCACCACGTCCGTGACCACCACGGGAAGCCTTAATATCGGCGGCGCGGAGGGCGGGGCCGTCGGAAACGGCGTCTACAACCTCAACTCGGGCACTTTAACGGTCGGCAACGATGGCAATCGCAGCTTGAGCATCGGCAACAACGTCGGCTCCGTCGGCGTCATGAATATGTACGGCGCCGCGACGACGCTAACCACCAAGCAAATGCAGATTGGCAACGGCGGCAACGGCACGTTTAACCAGCACGACGGCACTGCCAATTTCAACCAGGGCCCTGGAAACTGGTTTGCCCTTGGCGGCAGCACGAACGGCACCTCGGGGGGCGTCGGCAATGGCACCTACAATCTGAGCGGCGGAACGGCGAACTTCAACTCTTGGCTGTTCGTCGGCGCCAATAACGGCGCCGCCGGGACCAGCACGGGGACGTTCAACGTCTCCGGCGGAACGGTTAACACGCAATGGATTTATCTCGGCGAGGACACCAACGGCTTCATCAATCAGAGCGGCGGCACCGTGCACGTGACCAGCCGCATGCTTATCGGCGACAACTTGGCCAGCGCCAACGGCACCTACACCATCAGCGGCGGCACGCTTGATTTCCCTGCGGCTGATAATTTCATCATTGGCAACAAGGGGACCGGAACCTTCATCCAGACCGGCGGTACCGTAACGGATGTCAACGCCCATCACTACGGCTTGGATATGGGCGCGGCAACCGGGGGCCACGGCACTTACACGATTAGCGGCGGCACGCTCGAAACAAATAGCGCTCTCCACGTAGGATTTGCCGCCGGCTCGTTCGCCACCTTCAACCAGAGCGGTGGCAGCGTGACGACAGACACAGATATTATTTCTTTAGGCCATGGCACCGGCGCTGTGGGCACGTACAATATGTCGGCCACCGTGGCCAACCCGGCGGGCGGCGTGCTCAATAGTTCGACTCAGATTGCTGTGGGGTGGGGCGCCAATTCGACCGGCATCGTCAATCAGACGGGTGGCGTGATCAATTCCGGCCACCAGGTTCCCCTCGGCTGGGGCGCCGGATCGACCGGCACCTACAATATTAGCGGCGCTACCTCCGGACCGAATGCCACCGTCTTGAACGCCTCCGTGGCCTCAGATCAGGGAATCGTGCTCGGCTGGGGTAACGGCACCGGGGTTTTCAACCAAAGCGGCGGCGTCGTCAACATACTACACGGGACCCTGCAGTTTGGCCAAGCCAGCGCGGGTGTCACCACCAGCACGGGCACTTATAATCTAAGCGGCGGCATCTTGAACACGCCGCTCATCCAAAAGTCATTCGCCGGCAACACGGCGACGTTCAACTTCAATGGCGGGACCCTAAGCCCCACGGCTAGCGCGGCTAATTTCATGCAAGGGCTGAACGCCGCCAACGTTCAAGCCGGCGGGGCCGTGATCGACACCAACGGCAGCGTCATCACTATTGCTCAGCCGCTGCTCCACTCAGGCGCCGGCACGGACGGCGGCCTGACGCTCACCGACAGCAATGCGGGCGCCACTGGAAACCTGACGCTTAACGGCGCCAACACCTATAACGGCACCACGCGAGTCATTAGCAGCGCAGGCGCGCTGGGTCCCACGACCTTGTTCCTCGGGAACGCCCTGGCGGTGCAGAACAGCACCGTGCAAATGACGTCCGGCCTCAACAACAGCGTGCAGTTCGTGGGGGGAATCGGCGCGTTCACCTTCGGCGGCCTCACGGGCTCGGCCAATCTGTCGCTTACCGACGGCGGCTCTTCCCCGGTCACCCTCAGCGTCGGCAACAACAACTCGGAAACCACGTTCACCGGCGCTTTAGGCACGGCGGCCGACGGGGCCAACTTGCTCAAGATCGGCTCCGGCACGTTGCATCTGACCGGCACCCAGCTTTACAGCGGGACCACGACGATCAATGGCGGCACCCTCTCGCTCAATGGCGCCGGCGCATCGCTGGCGAACAGCTCCTCCGTGGACGTCGGCGGGGCGGCGGCCTCCGGCGCTCCGACACTGCTTGCTCGAGCCGGCGCCAATGCCGGCGCCGTGCACGTTCACGGCCCCGAAACCACTGGCGTGGCCGGGACCATCGCCGCCGGCGACATTAACACCTTCAGTGCCGCTTCGCTGACGCTCGACGCGGGCGCGAACACGACCTTCGTGCTGGGGACGCCGGGGGTGGGCGGCGCCGGCGTCACTGCCGATCTGTTCGCCGTCAGTAACGCCTTGACCCTGCCGGCCGCAGGGTCCGTTGTCGTGAACCTGATCGATAACGCGAATGCCGGAGGGCTGGGGAGCTTCGGCACGGGCACCTACAAGCTCATCACCGATTCGACGACGACCAACTTCACGAATACGAAGTTCGGCATCGGCATTGGCATCCCCGGCTTCCAAGAGGCATTCAGCAATCCGGGAGGAAAGGAAATCGATCTGGTGGTCACTCCGGCCCCGACCTGGAAGGCCGTCGCCGTCGATACCAACTGGGCCAACGCGGCCAATTGGGTGAATGGCTTGGTTCCCGGCGTCCACGATGGGACCACCACCAACACGGATCTGGCCGACTTCACCACCGCCAGCAACATCTTGACCCCGGCGCCCGACTTGAATCGCAACCTGCAGAACATCACGTTCGACCAGGCCGTCGCGGGGGCCTATGTGATCGGCACGACGGGCGGCAACGCCTTGCTGCTGACCGCGGGAGGCCAGATTCAGACCACGGCGCTGATCACGAAGACCGAGACGATCAACGCTCCATTGGTCTTGGAAGGGGCCAATGGAAGCTATGCGTTTTCCAGCAACGCCCCCAGTAGCACCAACGTCCTGATGATCGGCGGCGGGATCACGGGCGGGGCGGCGGGCAGCACCGTGCTGACCCTGACCGGCGGCAACACCGGGAACAACACGATCAGCGGCGTCATTGCCGACGGCGCCGCCACGACCTTGGCCTTGCTCAAGTCGGGCGCCGGCACCTGGGTGCTCGACAAGACCGAAACAAACACGGGAGGGACGACGATTCTCGGCGGCACCCTGCAACTTGGCGACGGCACGGGCAACGGTTCGGTGATCGGACCGATCAGCGACGGCGGTTCACTGAGGGTCGCCAACCCCAATCCTCAAACGATTTCGAACGCGATCAGCGGCGGCGGCGCCCTGACGGCCGCCGGCGCCGGCCTGCTGACATTGACGAACGCGAATTCCGTTTCCGGTCCGACCACGATCAACGGCGGTTCATCGTTGCAGCTTGGGGACGGCGTGACCAACAACGGCTCGGTGGGAGGCAATATCCTCGATAACGGCTCGCTGTCTTTCGCCAACCCGACTGACTTGGCGTACGCCGGCGCGATCGGCGGAAGCGGCCCGGTGACGATGAGCGGTCCGGGGACGTTGACCCTGAGCGGGGCCAGCACCTACGGAGGAAGCACGACGATCTCCGCGAACGTGACTCTCACGTCGGCCGTCGCAGCCAATATTTTGCCGAGCACTACGGCCGTGACGATGAGCGGCGCGGCGGCGCTGGACATGTCCGGCGTCGTGTCGGACCAGACGATCGGCTCGCTCGGTTCCGCGAGCGCGGCGACCTCCGTCAATCTGGGCACGAAGAACTTGATTACCGGTGGCAACGGCAATAACACCACGTTTGCCGGTTCGATCAGTGGCATCGGGGGCGTGGTCAAGAACGGCGGCGGAACCTTCACGCTCTCGAATGCCAACTCCTATTCCGGCGCCACGGCAATCAATGCCGGCGCCGTGCAGCTCAATCATGCCAACGCCGCGCAGGATAGCACCGTTACGATTGGCGTCGACAACGGGCTGAAGTTCGGCTCGGGCGTGCATACGTTCAATGTTGGCGGTCTGGCTGGCGCCGGCAAACTCTCATTGACAGACACCGCCGCCACGGCCGTCACGTTGAATGCTGGATCCAACGCCACCGACTCTGCCTATAGCGGCGTTTTGTCGGGAGCCGGAGGCATTCTCGGCAAGACCGGCTCCGGAACGCTGACCCTGAGCGGCAACAACAGCTACTCGGGCGGCACGACGATTTCCGACGGCACATTGTCCGCGACAACGACGAACACCGTCTTGGGCGCCGGACCGGTGAACATGTCGGGAGGCCGGCTGCAACTGACGGGCGGGGTCAGGAATGCAATCGGAATCAATTTCGAGGGGGCGAACAACGGTAGTGCGCCGACCTTGCTATTGGCGACCGATAGCGCGGGGGTCTCGCCTCAAGTCAATTGGAACAACGTCAACGGCACCGGCGTCACTAATACCGCCGGCAGCGGCAGCAACACCAACGTCGATGGTCCGATCGCCGGCACGGTGGTCGACAAAACCGGCGCCGCCACGGCCGTGACTCTGGCCTTCAACGCGAACGGCCAATTCGCCGTTGCCAGCGGGCAGGCGCTGAACACCGGCGACCGCAAACTGATGGATGGAATGCTCTATATGAATTACTTTAACCCTCCGAGCGCCAACCACATCGACGTCACGATGAGCAATATCCCGTTCCCTCTATATGACGCTTATGCCTACTTTGCCGCGAGTCCTTTCAGTGGGGAGATTTCGAGCATGACACTGAACGCCGACTCCACCACCACGACGTTCGGCACAGCCGGCGCCGGTCCGTTCGCCGGCTTCGTACAGGCCACCGGCGTGGACCTCGCCTCGGCAAATTCTTCCAATTATTATGTGTTCCGCGGGCGCAGCGACGGCAGCCTCACCTTGACCTTGTTGGGGCCCAATCCCGGGGGCAATGGCAATTCGGGCCTCAACGGGGTTCAGCTCGTCGAGGCATTCAACCCGGTGTTCGCATACGCCAACAACGTCGTCGTCACGGGGAATTCGACGATCGACGTAAGCGGGACGCCGTCGGCATCCCTTGGCACTTTATCGATTGGCAGCAACACACTGTTCGTCACGGGCTCAAGCTACGGTACGGATTTGCCGTATGGCCTGAATCTGGGCGCGACGTCGGTGAGCGGCGGCGGCACGACGACTTTCGACGTGGCCAACAACGGCGCCGGCACTGGCAAGCTCACGCTGGCTTCGCTCACTACCGGTGGCGCCGGGCGAACCATCACCAAGGCCAACGCTGGAACGATGGAGATCCAAGGAGCTTCGACCATTAACGGCGGCAGCAACATCAATGCGGCCGGCGGCACCTTGCGGTTCAATAACACCTCCGGTGCGGCGACGATCGGCGCCGGAAGCACTGCCATGGTTGCCTCGGGCGCGACCTTGGAATTGGCCGGGTCCTTCTCGGATTTGTCGTCGACGGCTTCCGCGGCGAGTCGTGTGCATATCATCAATAGCAGCACCCGAGCGTCCGGCGGAGGCGTCGTCGTCAGCGGCACGCATCAACAGGTTGGAGCGATCGACGGGACCGGAGACACTGTGGTTGACGCCGGCAGCGACCTGACGGCCGATCACATCGTGCAGTCTTCTCTCGTGATCGGCGGCACGGCGACCAGCGCCGCCCTCGTTACGATCGCCGCCTCGGACGCCAGCGGCAATCCGCTGGCAAGCGGATTCGCTGTGGCCGGCTCGCTTTCGCCGAGCGGCCCGTTCGCCGCCGGCACGGACGGCGGATCGAGCTTGCTTGCCTCCGGCGGATCGTCGGCCGGCAGCGGATCGTCGTTGGGGGGAGCTAATCTTGGCAGCGGCCTGTCATCGGTGCCCGAGCCTGCGAGCCTCTTGCTCATGGCGTTGGGAGGAGGAATTGCTCTGCTCGCGGCCTTGCGGCGCAAGATCATTCGGAGGTGATTCTTTGCTTCTGTTCCGCGGCGTGCGTCGAGGCCGCCGCGTCAGATACGCCCCGCCGGCCGATTCATTCGGTCAGCGGGGTTTTTTATGCGCCTCCGCTGGCTGGCAGACACGACCCTCTTCGGACAAACCGCCGATCGTCCTGATTCTAGCGCGGGCCATCGCCGTGCTATACTGTGCCCTGTCGTTGAAAGGGCCATCGCTTCGAAGTCTGGCGATGCGTCAAAGTCTCGTAGCGTATCACGATGCCCGTTGAATCCTTTGATGTTCTGATCGTTGGCGCCGGGGCTTGCGGCAGCCTGATGGCCAAAGAGTTGTCTGATCGCGAATTATCGGTGGTCGTTCTCGAGGCGGGGAAGCGATTCGCGCCTGGTGACCTTGCCAATTCCGAGGCGAACGGGGCGAAGATTCTTTGGACCGAGCCGCGCGCGGTTGCCGGGAAGCATGCCGTCGCGCCGAAGGCCGGGGTTGGGGTCGGCGGGGGGACGCTGGCTTGGCTCGGCGTCATGCCGCGGTTTCATCCGGCCGATTTTCGCACTTATTCGACCGAGGGCGTCGCCGCGGATTGGCCGATCGGATACGACGATCTTCGCCCGTATTACGCAAAGGTCGAGCGCGAGTTCGGCGTCGCCGGCGAATGCGGGCCATTCGCGCCGGAGCCATACGAATTGCCGATGCCGCCGCATCGCATGAATTGGCACGCACAGCTTCTTGCCCGCGGCGCGCGGCAGCTCGGCGCGAAGCCCTTCGCCCCGCCGATCGCGATCAACTCGACGGCTTACGACGACCGGCCGGCCTGTATCTATTGCGGCTGGTGCGGCTCGGGCTGCCCGACCGGCGCCAAGGCCACGGCCTCCGGCACGTATCTGGCGAAGGCGGAGCGGCTCGGCGCGCGGGTGGTGAGCGAGGCGTTCGTGCATCGGATCGAATACGATCGCGCGAAAGGTCGCATTTCGGGAGTGAGCTATTTTGACGCCGAACGCCGCGAGCAGCGCGTGAACGCGCGGCTCGTGGTGATCGCGGCCCACGCCCTGGAAACGCCGCGAATCCTGCTCCTCTCCGCCAATCCAACCTTTCCCGACGGCCTCGCGAATTCCAGCGGCCAGGTTGGCCGCTATCTGATGAGCCATCCCACCTGGCAGGTCTTCGGCACGTTCGACGAGCCGGTCAATGCCTTCAAGGGAATGCAGATGGGGCACGTCATGGTGCAGGATTTTTATGGCCCGCGGCCGGAGAACGTATACGCCCGCGGCTTCATCCTACTCTCCTATATGATGACGCCGGTGACCTATGCGAATCTGAGCGGCTCGTTCTACGGCGCGGAGTTCAAACAGTTTCTGCGCGACTACGCCCACACGGCTGCCTGGTGGGCGCATGCCGAGGGATTGCCGCAGGCCGACAATCGGATCACGCTCGACCCGGACGTCCGCGACGCCCGCGGGCTGCCGGTGGCCCGCGTCACCTACGAATGGTGCGACAACGATCTGAAGCTGGCCGCCGCCGCCCGCGACAAGGCGGCCGAGATGATGTCGGCCTCCGGTGCGCGGCAGGTGCGGATCGGCCTGAACTACGGCGCCCACGCGATGGGCACCTGCCGGATGGGGAGCGACCGGCAGTCGTCGGTCGTCAACGAATTCTGCCAATCGCACGACATCGCCAACCTGTTCATCTGCGACACCAGCGTGTTCGTCACCTCGGCCGGCGTGAATCCAACGCTCACCGCCCTAGCCATCGCCAGCCGCTCCGCCGATCACATCGCCGCCGTGGCGCGACGGGGAGATTTCGGGCCGTGAGTTTTTCTCCCTCTCCCTCCGGGAGAGGGCCGGGGTGAGGGTGCCTTCAATCAGACTCAATCGCAAACGAACTTATGACTAACCCTTCGATTACCCCACTCATCCCCGACCATCTCGCCGCGCTCGCGGCCTTGGCCAACGGCATCATCCCGGCGGACGAAATCGACGCCGGCGCCGCGGAGGTCAGTGCCGCAGCGCGCTTAGACGAGAAAATACAAAACGGCGTTAACGCAGCGATCTATCAACAGGGCTTGGCAACCGCCGCGACCCTCGCTCAAGAAAAACACGGCCGACCCCTCGCCAAGTTGACGCCGGCGGAAATCCACGAACTCATCGCCACGCTTCGCGATCGGCTCCCCGCCTTCTTCAAGCAACTGCGGCTCGACGTTTCCGCGCTCTACCTCAGCGACCCGGGCGTCTGGCAACGAATTGGCTTCCCCGGCCCCTCAACCGCGACCGGCGGCTACCCCGATTTCGATCAGCCGCAAACAAACATGGTTCCACGTCAAAAAGGAGCAACCGTGGCAACCAACGAATCCTTGAAACTCGGCCCCATCGACCAGATCGGACTCTCGTGCACCGATCTGGACGAAGCAGAGCGGTTTTACAGCGACGTGCTCGGATTGCGACTATCCGGAGACGTGCCGGGAACGATGAAGTTCTTCACCTGCGACCGCATGAATATCGTGCTCTTCAAAGGGGATTCCGTGCCGCCAAATTCCGTGATCTATTTCCGCGTTCAGGGCGAGCCCGGCCTAATCGAGAAGAAGGCGGCGCTGCTCAAATCCAGCGGCGTGAAAGTCGAAAGCGATCCCCACGTCATCGCCCGCAATTGGAATGGCTTCGACGTATGGCTAGCATTCTTCCGCGACCCCTTCGGAAATCTGCTGGCATTGAAGAGCGACGTGCCCACCAAAAAAATGGGCTAACAGTTCACGCCAAATCGAACAGCATGATCTCCGCGGGCTGCTTGCCGACGATTGCCAGGCCGGGCTCGTCGCTGGCCGCCAGGCCGTCGCTGGTTTCGAGCGGGATGCCGTTGACGGTGACGCTGCCGCGGAGGGCTTGCAGCCAGGCGTGACGGCCGGGCGCGATCGCGTGTGCGACCGAGTCACCGGGAACAAGCGTCGAGAGATAAACCTTGGCGTCTTGATGGATGGTGAGCGATACATCCGCGCCGTCCGGAGAGGCGACGAGCCGCAGCTTGCCGCGCTTTTCCTCGTCGGGGAAAAACCTCTGCTCATAGCTCGGCTCGATGCCTTTCGTCTTCGGCAAGAGCCAGATCTGATAGAAGTGAATCGGTTCAGCGGCGGACGGGTTGAACTCGCTGTGCTGCACGCCGCTCCCCGCCGACATGCGCTGGAACTCGCCGCGCCGGAGGATCGAGCCGTTTCCCAGGCTATCCTTGTGCTCGATCGCCCCTTCGAGGACATAGGTGACGATCTCCATGTCGCGATGGCCGTGGGCGCCGAAGCCCATGCCCGGCTGGACCCGGTCCTCGTTGATCACGCGCAGCGAGCGGAACCCCATCTGCGCCGGATCGTAGTAGTCTGCGAAGGAGAACGTGTGATAGGTGTTCAGCCAGCCGTGGTCGGCATGGCCCCGGTCGAGCGATTTGCGGATGCGGATCATGTTTGGCTCGTTCGATTTCGTTGCAATCATTATACGGGGAGCGAATTCTTGTTCGTGATTTGCGCCGGGCACGGCAAATTCGGCTTGTTCCCATGCCCTCGCTCGCCAGTATTATAGTGATGTGGCAAAATGTCGTGGTTTTTGAGGCGAAACCGGTGGCTGTTTCGGTCGAGACGACACATGCACTCTGACTCTGAAACACGCGAGTCCGGTTCAATTGCTATGGCGTATCGTCTCGTTCTCGCCCTCGGCCTGCTAATGACGTTGTGCTTGCCCTCCGAGGCTCGATCTCAGCAAGCGGCGCCCGACAAGCAAGCCGACTCGGGCAAGCAATCCTCATCCCACGAGAAAGAGCAAATCGCCGAACGCAATCGCTTGGCGATCGAAGTCCAAAAGCTTCGCAACGAGGGAAAGCTCGCCGAGGCGCTCGCGGCTGCGGAAAAGGTGCTGGTCATCGAGCGCGAGATGGCGGGCGATCATCCTCAGGAATTGGCGTTCGGCCTCGACTACACGGCCGGTTTGCATGAGCAGTTGGAGGAATACGCCGCCGCCCGGAAGCTCCTCGCCGAACGGCTTGCGCTCGTAAGCAAGCTGCTTGGAAAGGGCGACTGGCGAGTGACCGACGCCCGACTCGCGCTCGACAAGGCGGCGTTGCTCGAAAAGTTCACTCCCGACGAGCGCCGCCAACTTCTCCGCGCTAATCAATTGGGCAGCTCCTTCGGCAAGCTTTACGCCCAGGGCAAGTTTCGTGACGCGCTCTCTCCGGCCGTCGAGGCCCAGGACATCGCCCGCAAGCTCCTCGGGGAAAGGGATGTGGGTTACGCCAATACGCTGAACAATCTGGCGATCCTTCACAAATCGTTGAGCGAGTTTTCCGAGGCCGGCTCGTTCGCTCGGCAGGCGCTCGCGATCTATAAGGAAGTTCTCGGCGAGAAGCATCCGAGCTACGTCGTCGGTTTGAATAATCTAGCAGAGGTCTATGCCGCGACGGGGGACTACACCCAAGCCGAGCCGCTTTATCAACGAGCGTTGCAGCTTCGCAAAGAGTTGCTCGGTGACAAGCATCCGGATTATGCACAGTCGCTCAACAGCCTGGCCGTGCTGTACGACCTGACCGGGGATTACGTCAAGGCTGAGCCGCTCTATCGCCAAGCGATCGAAATCCGCAAGGCGGCGTTCGGCGAAAAAGACCCGTCCTATGCTACGAGCTTGGACAATCTTGCGGGACTCTACGCTTCGACCGGCGACGACGTCAAAGCGGAAGAGCTTTATCGTCGGGTGCTAGCGATTCGCAAGGAGGCCCTCGGCGAGAAGCACCCAGCCTATTCCGACACTCTCGACGAATTGGCGGCGATCTACCGCGATCGGCGCGATTTCGCCCGTGCCGAGCCGCTCTATCGCCAGGCGCTCGAGATTCGTAAGGCAACCTTCGGAGAGCAGCATCCCGCGTATGCCAAGAGCCTGAACGATCTGGGGCTGCTCTACCAGTCGATGGAAGAGGATGCCAAGGCCCAGCCGCTGCTCGTCGAAGCGCTGGTGATCACCGGAAACGCGTTCGGCGAGAATCGCCCTGAATTCGCCGTCAGCGTGAACAATCTGGCTACGTTCTATCAGGCCGCGGGGAAGTTCGAGAAGGCGGCGGCGCTGCACGAGAAGGTGCTCAAAATCGACAAGCAGTCGCTTGGCGAAAAACATCCCGGTTACGCAATCGACCTTTTCAACCTGGCCGTGGCCTATCAATCGATGGGCGATGACGCCAAGGCCGCGCCCCTCTTCCTCCAGGCCCTGCACATTTATCGCGAGCAGTTGGATCTGACTGCGGCCGTGCAATCGGAGCGACAGCAATTGAACATGTTCTCCAAGGCCGAGGAAGCGCTGGGCAGCTTGCTTGCGGTTGCCGATGGAGCGAAGCTGCCGATCGAGAAGGTCTACGCCGAGGTCTTGGTCTGGAAGGGCTCGGTCGGAGTGCGCCAGCATGCCATGCGCCGGCTGCGCGAAACGCTGGCCGCAAATGATTCTTCCGAAGCAGCCCGATTGTTCG
>DASZFO010000184.1 GCA_035939775.1 Pirellulales bacterium
GTTCGATGCGACGGATGCTGCCCGCCTCGGCGAAAGCGATAGTAAGCGGCATCCGACTTCGCTGAATCCGGTCGCGAATCGCGGCATATAAGGATGCCAGGGCCGCTGAACCTGGTCACGGTGCAGAGAGCAACCGTCGGCCGAAAGAAACGGCATTGCCTGTGAGGGTCCGGATCCACCGACTCGGCCGTCACGAGTGCTTTTGCTCTCTCAGGCGACGTTGATCGTAGCGACGCTCGTCGATGCAGGCAATACCTGCCCGACGATTTCGAAATTCAAATCAAATTCTGCTGGCCTGTGGTCCGCACAGCTCGCCGTCTGGCAATTCATCTTGCCCGTCTGAACCTTGCCCGAGCAACAAGTCCAATCGCCGATCAGCCTGGCTTGATTGCCGCTTGAGTTTGGCGTGATTTCTATCTCATAGGCCTAGCGATGGCGGGGCGGTTGCGCTTTTTCCCAAACATGACCGCTCCGCTCAGGGGCGGTCTCTATTCAAGGAGGTCGTCCATGATCGCTATTGCAAAGACGGAAGCCGAAAGCCGCGATGAAGACCTGCAAGAAAAGTTCATGGCCATACTGCCGACCATCGTCCGCTACTCTCGTGTGGCATTTTGCAATCTGTCTATCGAGTCCCGGCAAGAAGCCATCCAGGAAACGATCGCCCTGGCCTGGACTGCTTTCAAGCGATTGGCCGATCGCGGAAAGCTCGATGTTTGCTTTCCGACCGTCTTGGCTGGGTACAGCATCCGGCAGGTTCGCGCTGGCAGACAGGCGGCGAGCCGCTTAAACAGTCACGACGTTTTGTCGATCTACGCTAGACGTCGAAGGGGCTTTCAAGTTCAGCGGCTCGACCAAATCGGCCTTCACGATGACGAATGGAAGGAGGTCTTGCTCGAAGATCGAAAGGCTGGACCTGCGGAGATCGCTGCTTCGCGACTGGATTTTGCTAGTTGGCTCCGACTGCTGCCCAAGCAGCGGAGAAAAGTCGCGTTGGTGTTGGCCAGTGGAGAATCGACAAAAACCGCGGCGACAAAGTTCGGTGTGTCGGCAGCGCGGATTTCCCGGTTGAGACTGTGGCTCTGGGAAAGCTGGCTGAGATTTCAGGGAGAGGTTGAGACGAAGGAGCGGTCGCAGTTGGCGGTTGCTCGATGAAGGAGACGAAAAAGCCCGCCAGGGAGGCGCCCCGTGGCGGATAACCGCTCAAAACCGACAACGCCATGCTCGGCCGCAAATCTGAGATGGCGCTTTACCGCACTTCAGCGGTCTAATAGCTGTTAGGCGGGATCACCGGCCACCGCACAGGGACGCACACAAACGCGAGGACTGCCAGGCCAGCTACCACGACGTAGCGGACGAATACGTCCGGCGCATCTTCGATGAGTTGCAGCGCAAGCCGCTCGACCGACAGTCGCTCGACCGATTTGCTGCGAGCGTGCGTGATTTAGGTCCGGCGTGCGACATGGATTGCGGACCCGGACACGTTGCTCGTTACTTGCAAGGGAACGGCATTCAGGTTTGCGGGATTGACTTGTCGCCGGCGATCGTCGTATCGAGATCGCCGGCGGCGAATCTGGAACACACGTCCTGCGACGGGCGATGGCCCGGCGCGGGCAACCCTCGAAACGAACGTGCGAAAACCCCGTCGGCCCACGATTTGGTCCAGCGATTGAGGAGTGTTTTCACTATCCATGGCCGACTCGCCACCCGACCGTTTTAGTACGCAGCGGCCATGTCGCGGCCGGTCTTGCGATCGCCAATCGAGCTGCCTGCCGAAATCGCTTACGGAATGTGCAGACGTCGCATAGAGAAAATGCAGAAGCGGCCCAACACTCGCAACATTATTCTTGCGCCGTGGTCCGCGCGAGTCGTATTCGTCTCGATTCTGCTTATCCCACTTGCCCTGGTTGCCCGCCACGCCAAGCGAAGTGGATGGAGCGCATCCCTGAAAGGCGCGCGGGCCTCATCGCCTCAACCGATTGCGGACAGACAGTTTATGTCAAATCGATAGCCGTCGTTGCGAATTGCTCGTTTTCGCGATCAACCGACGCGACCCGGAGCAAAACATTTTTTTTGATATTGGAATAAGTCCCCTCGGCTCGTCCGAATAACGTTCCACGACTCGATAGACGACCTCTCCGGTCCGGGCAGTGCGTCGAGATTCCGGCGCGCAAATCGCATGGCAGTCTGGCTGCTTAGGAGGCGACGACAATGAAAAACAGCGGACACAGACGCACTTCCCAGTGATGATCGTCCTTAAGTCTGTCCGTCTGAGGAAGTTGCCCACGTTCGGCAATCGTCTAACAGGAGCCCTGATCCATGCATCGATCGACGCCTTTGGCTGACGTTTCCACGGTTTTTGTCATTGATCCGGAACTATCGACTCCCGCCCTGGTCAACGATTTGCTCGATGGGTTCGGCATGCGTTTGGAGGCCTATGGCACGTGTCGCGAGTTCCTCGCGGTTTACGATGCCGCTCGCCCTGGTTGCCTGGTGCTCGAGCAAAGAATTCCAGACATGAGCGGCATGCAACTCCAACGCCGTTTGGCGGCAAGCGGGGCGACGCTGCCGCTGGTGTTTGTGATCGCCGATGCAAGCGTCTCCACGGCGGTGGAATTGATGCGCGGAGGGGCCGTCTCAGTACTCGAGAAGCCCATTCGCCCGCTCGAACTCTTCACGGCGATCCAGGAGGCGTTGGCCTTGGACCACGACCGTCGTTGTACCCAAACGAACCGCGCCGAGATCGGAAGCCTTGTTGCCGCGCTCACTAAAAAGGAACGCGAAGTATTGAAGCTGATCGCTCAAGGAAAGTCGGTCAAGTCCATGGCCGCTCAACTCGAACTCACGATCCGCGCGATCGAACAACGCCGCCAAAGCCTCATGCGGAAACTGCGGCTCGATTCCCCCGTGGCCCTGATGCGCTTCTCGATCACCGCGCAGCGACTGTTTCAGCCGGAAGCGCCCATTGGCCGCGGCACAGACGTCGCTGGGCACGCCAACGGCCACCGACATGCCAACGGCGGGGTGTTCGATCTGGACGGATCGCGAAACCTGCAAACTCGGGATTCGCTGTCCGCCAACGGCGTTTCAAACGGTCGCGATTCGGCCGGCCGCGATCGTGACTTCGCGGGACTGACGGCCGCTTTGTCGGCGGCCGTCAATCATGGTAGTCGGCCATTGCCTCGCTAGTCGCCTCCGTCGCGATTTCTCGGCAGGCGGCGTCCGATCGCTAAATTGCGGATGACAAACTGACATATGCCGGGAGCTAACAAGCCGTTCGACGCGATTTGATCGCGCCCTCGCGCGCTCTCCTTTCTTTAGGCTCATGATCGCGAAACGACGTCCCGCTACCGTCGCAGTGCAAGCATATCCGCCGCCGGGGCGCAAGAGAAAGTCCGCCATAATCGCCGAATCGCTCGCCCACCTGGCCGCAATTCCGATGACAGAGGAATAAATCGGCCACCGGTCGGCACGATTCACTGCTTATTGCGAAAGCAGACGCGCGCCTCAGTTTTCGTCGAATAGCCGCTCTCGCGAAATGCACAGCCAGGATCGGCAAACGATTCGTCTTCGCGGGATCACGCTTCAAGCCACGGTCGGCGACGACGCCAGGCGAAGCCGATCAAACCCATCCCGCCCAGTCCCACGAGGCCAATCGCCTCCATCGGCTCAGGGACTGAGGCTTCGGCATCCGAAAAGAAAGTCGCCGTGTAGACTTGGCCAGACAACGTCGGGTCTAAGTAAGTCGTCACTGGAATCGAAAGGCTCGATTCCGCAACGTAGCTGACACCCGCCGAGTTTGGGTCGGTCACTCCAAAGTCGGCCAGTACATTAGCAAGATCCAGTCCGGTCTCCGAATCCGACTCATATCCAAGGTAGTAGCGGGTTATCGGTGCCCCCTCGTTTTGAAAAACCAACTTCCGAACCCCAAAAACGTCGCTGATTAGGGAATGCGGGCCGGGCACCCCGGTGCCTTCGGTCAGCACGATTGGATCACCGAATAGAGCCGGATTACCCGCGACGAGCGGAGGACCAGAAGGATCTTGAGGGTTCAATGTATTGCCGCTCTCGGGAGCATTCTCAGCGCTGGAAATCACGAGGAACGGATTGCCTGCAGGACCATAGACCGTCAGCACGTCCGAAACGTCCGCAACTGCTGGGCGAGCGGCCAGCCAAAAAAAGGTCATCGCGCAAAAAACGGAGCAGACATTTCCTGACCACGAACCAAGCGTAATGCCGCCCCTCGACATGAGACCGGCGCTCTCAAAAAAAGGTTGCATGATCGAATCCATTCAATCTCGCAGGATATATTGCTCCCGAATCGATTCAGGGCGTCATGCACGATTACCCCAAAGCATTGAACTGGCGGCATCAGATACTGAACCTGCGACCTGAATTGGGAGGACGAAGACAAGGCTAAGCAAGGAGAAGCAAATCGTCAAGAGTATTCCGTCGGCAGTATTCTCCGCTTCTCCGCGCGAATTGCGATCGCTGGCGATCGCGTCGAGACGCCTCGAATCCACTCTCTGGTATTGCGTCAGATTCGGGACCACCCGACGATTCGGCAATCTGCTCAAACGGCTCACTTCGGCGTAACTGAGCAACCGCGTTGCGGTCGCCGCTTCGCGCGTTCAGGTTTTGACAATGGGTCAATTCGACGTAGAGTTCAGTTGGCGAATTCACATCTCTCGCGACGAGGGCAATTTCGGTGCAGGTATTGCCGCGTTCGGTTTCCGGCATACGCAGCCGTTTGCGACGGTGGTCCGGGGGCTTTGTCCATGGCCCGCGACACCACGACCGGAGATGAGCCGCCATTCGCAGGCCTGTATGGCTCCGCTCCGCAAGTCCGAAGCCAAAACCTTGGCTTGGGTGACTCGGCCAAAGCCGCGCCGCGCCCCGCTGGGACTCGGTCGAGTGCGGTCCTGGCAAGAGTCGACGCACGCATATCGGATCGACGAGTATCTTGATTACGACGTCGAGCCTTTTTTCGCGCTGGTACAGGGGAGGGTTACTCGGACGAGGCGCCGGTGGGAATTAATTAGTCGGCACGGGATCTTGACCGACGCGATGCGCGCCTGCGAGCGGCACGCCGCCGCCAGCGGAGAACGAATCGAATAACGGCCGCGTCCGCTGGCGATGGGAATCGCGCATTTGAACGTCGGGTACTGCCAACGAGTCTTGTCCGTCTTACGACAATCGACGGAGACGCATCTCCGCGTTCGTCTCACAACTCAGCTCGATCTGGACAATCGCGTCTGAAAGCATTCTCGACCGCGACGGCCGCCCCCGGGCGAGGCTTCCCGAGCAGCAGTCGCCTTTTTTGCGGACCGTTGATGGCGCGCCAAGTTGGCCGTCGACTCCAACTACGTGTGGATCATCGGGCCGAACCTAATCCACTAAAAGGAGCTTGAACGTGAAATACCTGTCCGCCGATTATCCATCAACTTGTCCTCGGTCGGCCGTATCGCCGGTTCACGCGGACAACGTTCTTACCGTCCATGCCGAACGGGGCTTCGCATTGATGCCGACAACTAACCCGGACTCGTCCGACGCGCCGCCGGCACCGGGGCCCGGCGGCGTTAAGCCGGCTGTGTTGTGCCGGGGCAACACGGCCGCCGCGGTAGTCGCACAACCCGCTCCGCGGGCCCGGCCCGCGAGGCGTCGAGCCACCGGGTTACGATCCACCATCCCGGCCGATCTGTCTTTCGAGGATCTCGTCGCCGTGATCGATTCACGTGAACAGCATCCGCTCGACTTGGCGCCGCTCCGCACCTGCATCGGCGCGCTTGCGACCGGCGACTATTCGGTCTGCGGATTGGAGAGCGTCATCGCCATCGAGCGCAAGGGCCTCGCCGATCTGTTAGGGTGCATCGGCCAAGAGCGCGAGCGCTTCCACCGCGAGGTCCTGCGGCTATCGGCCTACCCGGTGCGCGCTCTGGTTGTCGAATCGACCTGGCTGGAGATCGAGCGCGGCCGGTGGCGGAGCAAGGTCAATCCGTCCGCCGCGCTCGGCTCGATCCTGAACTGGGTGGCGATGGGCTTGCCGGTGGTCATGGCCGGCGACCACGCCCGAGCCGGTCGCTATGTAAGTCGCATCCTGTTCATTGCCGCACGACGAAGATGGCGCGAGGCCCGCGGCTTGTGGCCGGCATGCGCGCGTCCCGAACGGCGCGACGCCGGGTGATTTGTTGGACCGCCGTGGCGGCATCGCCATCCGGCGTTGTGCTGCGACCGGCGCAGTTCGTGATCGGCCGCCGCGGGCACCCGCGGCTCGCTCGACAGGAAATCCGCCCGCGACGGCCGCTCGATACGCGCTAAAAATGGCATCGCGGTTTCGTCCGAGCGGAGCGATCCTCTTGCCATCGTTGAGTGGCCCGCAAATCTCTGGGCCGGATCGCGGAGCCACAACGTCGAGTCGCTCGGATGACGTCCCCGAACTGGTGTGGGCGGTGCTGCTGGCCTGGCAACCCAGAGCGTTTCGCTTTTTCAAAAAAGGCGCGACTTGCGCAGGTGCAAGCGTCGCATTGCGCGACCTACCATCAAACGACTTGCGTCAATTTTAGGTCGCTCGCCGCCGAACCAAATTGAAAATAGCGAACCCCGGCCTTACAACCGCCGCCTCTGCTGTTAAAATGCCGTGGAAGTCACGCCGAGCGTGAGCACATCGGCCATGCCCCGATCGCTGGGTATAGCGTTTGCAGTTGTGGAAAACCTACAGGGAATTGGCGTGGTTCCGTCGGAAAATGCCCAATTGCTCACCCCGCGATGCTGGGTTTGCAGGCATCCGACTGTAACGCTCAAAGCAGCCGGTCGCCGCCTCAACGGAACGATTCGGATAGAACGGCATCCAACGAAGTTGAGACTTGCTGAGGTCAGAACCAATCTTACTGCGTCGCAACCATGCGTTGCATTGTGCGCCGCAGTCACCTCCAACGATGCCGCAGGCACCGAATGCAATTCCCTGCCGCGACCCGAGAGACATTAATCCATGAGAAACAAAATCCAGATCATCCATCGGTGATTACGCGTTTTTTGGGCTAGTGGTTTGCGCAGAAGTAGAAGAAATCTCGCTCAAAAAATCATTGACAGCGCTGCCCATGCCATTATGATGGGTGGGTGTCCTTTAGGGGAAAACTATCATCGGGGGGGAATCGCTTGATTTAGGGGTTTTTTTGCGATTACCGTGAAATTGCAGCCGGTTGGTCGGTTCGTCCGGTATTGTTCTTCACGTAATCCCAGGAACGGTTTAGGCACCGAACCCACGGTTGTCGGGGACGACAGTCCGCCAAGTCACGCGGTCGAGAACGCTTGTGTCGCCGATCCGGTTCGGTCGGGAAATCTTGGTCAAGTTTTGCCAGGTTACGCCAAGGAGTGCATCGATGAAACGTTCGCAAGTTTGGACTGGCCCAACGGTTTTCGTGGTGGATCCTGATCCCTTAACTGGAGCATTAACTAAGGAACTTCTCGACGGGTCCGATGTAGGATGTGAGGCCTTCCGCTCGGGACGGGACTTTCTCGCGGCCTATCGCGATTCTCGGCCCGGCTGTCTTGTGCTTGAGCAGCGGATTCCCGACATGAGCGGTCTGCAACTACAGCACCGCTTGTCGGCCAGCGGCTCGATTCTGCCGTTGGTTTTCGTGACTTCGAATCCCGACGTCTCCCTCGCAGTGGAATTGATGCGCGGCGGCGCCGTTCACGTGCTCGAAAAGCCGGCCCGATCGATCGAACTCTTGAGCGCGATCCAAGAGGCCATTGCGCTGGACCAGGACCGCCGTCGCGCGAAGGCTCACCAAACGAAGGTCAGAGATCTCACTGCCTCGCTCACTCGCAAAGAGCGCCAAGTGCTGGAGTTGATCGCTGACGGAAAATCCATCAAGTCGATGGCTGGTGAACTCGAACTATGCGTGCGGGCGATCGAGCTGCGCCGCAATAGCCTGATGAGGAAGCTCGATATCCGCAGTTCCCTCGAGTTGATGCGGTTTGCCGTAATCGCGGCGCAGGAATCCTGCCCGGAGTCGGACGTGGAGTTTTCGCCGGCGCGGGCCGCGGTTTGCGCGTAGTTCGCGCGATTTGAATTACCACCGTGGTGTTGCCTCGGACTTCGCGCCTGTTGACGCTCTGCGGGAGCTGCGCATCGCGGCGGGGAACAGCCCACCGTCAATGAGCGCCGACGCCCAATTCGCCGCGCTCAGGTCGGCGTTGCAGTTCAGTTCGCTGCCAGGTCGGTGTCGCAAAGTTGCTCCGCGGGTGGGCGACCATTGCGATGAGCGGCCAGCACGCGTTCTTCGCGGGCCAGCATCCAATCGTTGTCGACCATCAGTTTGACCAGCTCCTCGAAGCTCGTCTCGGGGCGCCAGCCGAGGCGTTCGCGGGCTTTCGTCGCGTCCCCCAGTAGCAAGTCGACTTCGCTCGGCCGAAAATAGCGCGGGTCCACTTCCACGTGGTCTTGGGTCCGCAAACCCACGTGCTCGAACGCCAACTCGAGGAACTCGCGCACGCTGTGGGTCTCCCCTGTAGCGATCACGTAATCGTCCGGCTCATCCTGCTGGAGCATCAGCCACATCGCCTCCACGTAATCCTTGGCATAACCCCAATCTCGTTTGGCGTCGAGATTCCCCAGGTAGAGTTTCTGCTGCAATCCTTCGCGAATACGGGTGGCCCCCCGCGTGATTTTGCGAGTGACGAACGTTTCGCCCCTCCATGGCGATTCGTGGTTGAACAAGATCCCGTTCGAGGCGTGCAGGCCGTAGGCCTCGCGGTAGTTCACGGTTTGGTAGAAGCTGAACACTTTCGCGCAAGCATACGGGCTGCGGGGATGAAAGGGCGTCGTCTCGCGCTGCGGGATCTCGCGCACCTGGCCGTACATCTCGCTCGACGACGCTTGATACACGCGCACCGGCTGGCGCCGTTGCAACTGCCGGACCGCCTCTAGAATCCGCAACGTCCCCAAGGCGTCGACGTCGACCGTGTATAGCGGCTGATCGAATGAAACCCGCACGTGGCTCTGAGCCCCCAGGTTGTAAATCTCATCTGGCTCCAGCGACAACACCAGGTTCGACAGACTCGTGCCGTCGGTCAGATCGCCGAAATGCAAAAACAATCGGGTGTCGGTCTCGTGGGGATCCTGATAAAGATGCTCGATCCGTTCGGTGTTGAAGGTGCTGGCCCGCCGGACCAGTCCGTGGACCTCGTATCCCTTAGCCAACAAGAATTCGGCCAGATACGACCCATCCTGGCCCGTGATCCCGGTGATCAGTGCCTTTCGTGCGATACTCATCGTTCGATTCCTTTGTTCCGCAACGGGGGGCCGAAACAGGGCTCATTGACTGGAGTTATAACACACTATTCGCCGCTGCCGTGCGGTCCGCGGCGGTCGTCCCATTCAAAGTCCGGCGGCCGTTGAATTCGTACCAGGCCGCCGTTTCGCGAAGGCCCTCGACGAGCGACGTGCTGGCGCGAAAGCCGAACTCGGCCGCCGCGCGGGTCGTGTCGAGGCAGCGCCGCGGCTGGCCGTCAGGCTTGCTTGAGTCCCAACGGATTTTGCCCTCGAACCGGCAGATGCCGCAAACCAATTCGACCAGCTCACGGATCGTGATCTCCTGGCCGGAACCGATATTCACCGGGTCCGGTGTGTTGTATAGGTCGGTGGCCGCCGCAACCGCCTGCGCGGCATCGCGCACAAACAAGAACTCGCGCGAGGCGCTGCCGGTCCCCCAGACCTCGATGAACGGCCGGCTAGCTTCGCGGGCTTCGACCGCCTTGCGGATCAGCGCCGGGATCACATGGCTCGACTCGGGATCAAAGTTGTCGCCGGGACCATATAGATTGACCGGCAATAAGCTGATCGCGTTCATCCCATATTGCTGGCGATAGGCCTGCGCTTGGACCACGAGCATTTTTTTTGCGAGACCGTAGGGAGCGTTCGTCTCCTCCGGGTAGCCGTTCCACAAATCTTGTTCGCGAAATGGCACGGCGGTGAATTTCGGGTAGGCGCAGATCGTCCCGAGCACGACGAACTTATCGACCTCCGCCAGGCGGGCCGCCTCCATAAGTTGAATGCCCATGATGGCGTTTTCGTAGAAATAGCGGCCCGGATTGGCCCGGTTGGCGCCGATACCACCGACCACCGCCGCTAGATGGACCACGACGTTCGGCCGCATGTCGCGCAACAGGCGCCGCACCGCAGCCGGATCGCGCAGGTCGTACTCAAAGCTCCGCGGCACGAGAACGGCCGCCGGTCGATAGGCCTCGAGCGCGCGGCAGACCTCACGCCCCAAGAAACCGGCCCCGCCGGTCACCACGACCCGTTTTCCCGCGATCGATCCCATCGGAACTCCAAGGCACTGAAAGCTAGACTGCGTTCCGCTCCGTTGCGCTCTCTCTCAATCGATCGGCTCCAGGCGAAAATCCTCGACATCGATCGACGCCCCTTGCTGGAGAAAATCGACCGCCACGAACAGCCGGCGGCCGCCGCGACGCTCCAACACCGTCCCTTCCAATCCGGCCAGCGCGCCGTGCCGAATCCGCACCCGTCGGCCGGGAGCCAGCCGCTGTTCAAGCGTCACCGGCGCGCCGGAAGCGATCAAGCGATAAATCTGCCCCAGGTCGTGACGGAGCCGGGCGCCATCGTCCACGGCCAGAATCTGACTGATGCGATTGGTCGTCAGGCTCGCCAGCCGCTCGTGTTCCGTCCCGTGCATGAACACGTAGCCGGAAAACAGCGGCACCTGCGAGGAAAATCGCCGTCCGCGGCAGTAGGAGGTTTTCTTCACCAGGGGCAGATAATGCGGAACCTCAAGTCCCCGTAGTTGCTGGCAAAACACTTTTTCCTGCCGCGATCTTGTATAGACAACCCACCATCGTCGGTCGGAAGTATCGTCGCCGGCGATTTCGAGCAAATCGTGCGGATAGAGAACGACGTTATCGCAAACGGCCGTCATGTGTTGCCTCGTCTTGAGTCAGGATTCGTGCGTGCGTACTTCCGGCAATGATCATTCATTGTCTGAATCTGCGGTGTCGCGCAGAACCTTCAACCTAATCCGCCACGAAATCGTGTCAACGATCCGCAACTTCGTTCGGGCCTCAAAGTTTGCAATTGGCGCGAACGGGCCCCGTCGATCGTTCGCAAGAGCGCATGAACATTGCGCGTTCGCGCAGTTACGTGCCGCGCAGCCTAGGAAAACAGTCGATTTGACCGCACGGCCAGTCGCTCACCGGGGCTGCAAAAGAAATAGCCCGCCAGACCAGACGACCGGACGGGGCTCAATTGGGCACGGGACTACGCGACCGGCGCGGTTCAGGCCACGCGATTCTTCCTCCGTCGGGCGACGAAGCCCAAGCCCAGGACGCCCAACGCACCTAATGAGACGAAAGTCGAGGGTACGGGGGTGGCGACGGGAGCTATGGTCACACCTCCGACGGCACCACCGAATTGATTATCGTTATAGCCAAAATGGAGTGCGAACAGAACGTTTCGAGCGTGCCACGGGCGAGAGCGGCCTGGCCGATTACGAAGTGCGCACGTGGCGTGGCTGGCATCATCATCAAACACTTTCGCTGGTGGCCAACTGGTTCCTCACGCGGGAAACCCAGCAGGGAAAAAATCCACGCCGGCGCTCATGGTCCCGCAAGTCCGCACGATATTGGCTGCGTTGCCGCATAGGAAACTCCACTGCGATCATCCCGAGAATATCTGCCGCCAAACAACCCGCCGCTTGCAACGCAACGAAACCGCGCGACTGTACCACTGGAAAAAACGCAACTGCTTGGCGCCTCTACGCATCCATCCACGTCGATAACCGCACACAGTCGAATTAGAGAAAGCGATTACTATCGCCAATCGCCGCTGAGCACGAAGGCAGCCCAGTAATAGGGCGGCAGACGGCCTTCCTTTGGCGGCTCATCGCCGGCGAATTTCAAG
The DNA here is from genome assembly GCA_035939775.1 of Pirellulales bacterium. Classification (NCBI taxonomy): domain Bacteria; kingdom Pseudomonadati; phylum Planctomycetota; class Planctomycetia; order Pirellulales; species Pirellulales bacterium. The sequence continues at coordinate 11,918 of DASZFO010000184.1, forward strand.
CCGCGCTTGACTCCGTCGCGGAGCATAGTCAATTGCGCCTGCCGCAGCGCTTCGAGCTTCGGCAGCTTTCGGCCCCAAAGGTTCTCGTAGAAGTCGGTCATCAGGGTCCGAGTGGCGTCGTCGGGGATGGTCCATAGCGTGGCCACGGTGGTTCTCGCCCCCGCGGTTTGAAAGGCGCGCTGCAGGCCTAACAGTCCCTCGCCGCCAGCCGTCGCGCCGAGCCCGGTCTCGCAAGCCGAGAGAGTGGCCAAATCGACATGGCTCAAATCGAGTTGCTCGACGGCCAGAGCGGTCAGAATGCCGTCCTCCTCGCCGGGCGCCGGCGGATGGTTCGCGCCAGCGAACACCAGACCCGACAGCAAGTCTGGCTGATAACCGGCCAAGTCTTGCACGGAGAAACGATTGCCGGCATCGGTGGCTTCGGCCTTGGTCGCCTCGGCCATGGCCGATCGCAATTGCGCCGGGGCGAAGAAACCATGCGTAGCCAGGTGGAGGTAGCGGCAGTTTTCCATCGCGTCGCAAACGGCGACCTTCGTGGCCCGCTCCTTGCGCAAGGATTGATGCGGCGCGTCGGGAAACCGCTGATCGAACGAATCGGCCACGGCCAGAATCTCGGAGCGGGTCCCGGGCAACAGGCCCCAGTGCAGCGGTTCACCTTCGCGCGCGGCCGGTGCCGCCGTCGAAGCCAGTTGATCGATCCGCGGTGCCCGGCCCGGTTGAGCGTCGAAATCCACGTCCCCCACGACCAGCAAAGACGGTTTGGGAGGCGCGGCGACGTCCGCGCCGGCCAGCAACTCGGGGAGCATCCGCGGCACGGCGACCGTGGCGATCGCCACGTCTTCGATCAGATACGTCCCATTCTCCCTGCCCGGCAGGGCAGCGAGCGGGAATCGGGTAATCGGTCCGTCCGGTGAGACCAACACGGTCGTGGCGCCTTCGAGTTCCTTCTCCAGCGGGGCCCAAACCAGTCGCCGCAGCTCGGCCGCCTGATCGGCCGAGTAGGTCTTGCGCCAGCGATCGATCGTGTCGGAGATTGGCGCGGCCGGTCCAAGTTCAATTCGTTCGACCGGCCGATCGGCGCGCACGACGAAGGCCGCAAATTGCCGCTGCTTGATAACCTTCAGGCCTTTTTCGGACGGTGGAGCGTAATGATCGTATTCCAAGAGATCGACCAGCACCGTGTCGGCGGGCAAAGCCCGGCGTAAGTCGTCGGGCGTCCGTTTTCTCTGCGCGGATTCACGGCGGAAGTCGCCGCTGACCGCGGCCAACTGCTTTTGGAGCCACTCGAATTGCTCGCTCAATTGCCCAAAGCGGCGGTGTTGCTGTTCGGCCTGCTCCGGCGGCGGCGTGGCCCTGGAAAGGTTGTCCAGTTCCCGAGCCGTTTCAGAAAACTGCTGATACAGCTCGGACACCCGCGGATTCTGTGAATTCGCTTGGCCGTGGAGCATGCTGCGGATCGCCTGCTGACGAGCGAGGACGGCCCCTTTCCATGCCAGCACCGCCGGATAGACCTGTTCGCCGGAGGTCTTGGCCTCGGCCGAGGCCGACAGATAATAGTTCAAGGGGGCCAGCATCTTGGTTCGCATTGCCAACTGTTGGCGCTCCGACTGCACTTCGGCGGTCAGGTCCATTTGACGGCGGGCGATCTCGAACGATTGACTCGCCAATTCCACGGCGTCATCGGGCTTGCGCATCGCAATCAGCAGCGACGCCAGCTCGCGCAAGCTTAGGGCAACCAATGGATGTTGATCTCCCAGCGTCCGCTTGCGAATCTCGAGCGCTTGGCGATAGAGGGATTCCGCACGAGCGAAATCGCCCATATTCTTGCTCGTTATGGCGAGATTGCTCAGCAACACCGCGTAGTAGGGACGCTGATCACCCGACGACTGTTTCCAGAGTTCCAGCGCTTGCCGCAGCAGAGGGTCCGCTCGGGCATATTCGCCTTGCTTCATATAATTCATGGCCAGATTGTCGAGCGCGATGGCATATGTGGGATGCTTTTCGCCCAAGGTCTTCTTGTCGATCTCCAGCGCTTGGCGATAGAGCGGCTCGGCCGCGGCATATTGCCGCTTTAGCGTGTAAAGGTGCGCGAGATCGCCGAACGTGCGAGCCGACGATGCATTCTTCTCGCCGACTGCCTTGTGGATATCGATCGCCTGAAGATAGAGCGGCTCGGCCAGGGCGTAGTCCCCCATGTTTTCATACAAGAATGCGAGGGACGACAGGATGTTGGCATACTCCGCATCTCGCTCGCCAAACGCGCTCTTGCGGATTTCCGAGGCCTGCTGCAACAGCGGCTCGGCTCGGGCGTAGTCGCCCAGGGAAAAATAAATATACCCCAAGCTATACGCGCTCGACGCATACAGGGGATGCTTCTCGCCAAACACGCGCTTGCGGATTTCCAAGGCCTCGCGGGTGACTTTCTCTGCCCTCGCGTAGTCACCGGTTTGAATGCAAACCCGACCCAGCAAGTGCAAGGCTTCGGCGCACTTCCAATCGGCGTCGCCCAGCAGTTTGCGGCGGGTATCGAGCGCTTCTTCGGCGGCGCGGATCGCCTCCTCGTACTTGCCTTCGCCGAGCAGCTTCGAGCCGTCGGCGATTCGCTTATCTGCATCGCTGAGACGGCGGCGATCCTCGGCGGAGAGTCGCGAAAGTTTCTCGACGTAGTAGGTCGTGTCGCCTCGGAGCCCCGCCGCTCGCCAATTGCCCGAGCCATAGATACGGTCGGTCGAATCGATGGCAGTCGACAGTGCCTTACGGCCGGCGTCCCACTTGCCATGTGCGACATCGTCGGCGATCAAATTCGTCAAGGCCAAGTTCCATAGCCGTTGAGATTCGAGAAAATCGGCATGGCGCGTACCGAGAAGCTGCGCTTGCACTTCCACAGCGTGACGATACAAGGGTTCGGCGCGGGCGTGGTCGCCCCACTGCTCGTAGACGTTTGCCAGATAAGTCGCGTCGGCTTCGAAGTCAGCGTCCTTGGCGTCGCCGAGGACGTGCTTTTCGATTTCGTCTGCTTCGCGGCGCAGCGTCGCCGCGCCGGCCGCGTCTCCTTTGCGCTCCAGGAGGGAGGAAAGCGCATTCAGTCGGATCGCGTAGAGCGGATGCCGCTGCCCGAGACTCTGTTTTCGGACTTCGACGCTATCGCGGTAGAGAGACTCCGCCCGCGCCGCGTCTTTCGATTCTTCGTACCACTGGGCCAACGACTCCAACCAGCCGCGCCAGGTTCCATCGACGTCCCCGACGAGCGTGCGGCGCGTCTGGATCGCCTGCTCCACGGTGCCAATCGCCTCTTTGAGCTTGCCTTCAGAGCGGAGCTTGACTGCTTGCTGGCTCGCATGCACGGTTTCGTCCAACTGGCTTCGCTCCGATTTGCTCAATTGCGACCATTTGTCCGCCGCCGCGAGCGCCGCGCGAGCGTCGATTGTGCGCCAAGCCGATTCACCGTAGCGATCGGCGGTCAACTCCAGGCGTTCGGCAAGCGACTTTCGCGCCGCTTCCCAGTCGCCGCGGTTCTCTTGCGATGCAGCGTCTTTCGCCAGCAGCTCGTTCAAGTGCATCCAACAACTCTGGCAACTGGCGTGCTTGGGACCGAGTTCGATTTTGAAACCCGCCAGAGCCTCGCGGTAGAGGGATTCGGCGCGGGCCGCGTCTCCCTTTCGGTCGTAGAGCCACCCCAGCCAGTTCGCGGCGTCGCCCGTTCGCACGTCGGTCGTCCCGAGCAATTGCCGATTGATCTCCAGCGCGCGTTCTCCACGTGGAATCGCTTCGTCGTATTTGCCTTCGGCGCCAAGCGCTTGAACTTTTTCCATCAATTGCTTTGCCTCGACCAAGCGACGCCGGTCTTGCTCGCTCAGGTTGGCCAACTTGGCGAGGTAGCCCAATTGCAGCCGGACCTCCGTGGTGCGCTGATCGCCGGCGCCGTATCGCCGCGATCGCAAAACCAGGAGTTCCATCAGCGAAGCGCGGGCGGCATCCCACTCAGCGTGGGACTCGTGCTGCTGATAGTTCTCCGTCAGTAGGTTATCGAAGTGGACCCACGAGTCGAGATAATCGGCGTGCTTTTCGCCGAGTGTCTTACCAATGAGCGCGAGCACCTGTCGCTGCGCTGGCACTGCATTATCGAAATCCTTGAGGTCTTCGTAAACGCTTTCCAGGTTCTGGACGACGATGGCGTAGTCGTGGGTATTGTCGCGGCCGATCTGTTTGAAAAGTTGCAGGGTCTTTTGAACCGCCACGAGCGCTTCCTGATATTTGTGCCGCCGATAGAGCTGTACCGTTTGTGCATTGAGCTTGACGATTTCCCCCCATTGCTCTTGCTGCTGGGGTGAGAGTGGCGCTTCATTCTGGCTTGCTGGGGCGTTCTCGACATCGGCCTTGCTGATCCATCCCCGTTGCGGCGGATTCGCGCCCGGCACGTCGATCAAATACCAATCGCCGTTGGTCTGGGTGGCCGTCAGATGTGTCCCGTTCGGGACTTCTCCGATCGGCTGCGTGCCGGCCATGACACGGGCGGCGCTGGCCGTAACTACCACGTCAAAAGATTCCTCGGCCGCGAGCGCCCGGACAGCCAGCAGCGACAGCAGTAAGGCGGCAGTCAAGGAGCGCTGCATGAGAATACTCGGAATACATGATCGACCATCCCCCGACCCCTTTTTTCCGCGCGGCGACATGAGGGTGATTCGCGGCATTGCCGCCCCAAATCAATATGCCACGCGCGGGACGACAGAGCAAGTTTCGCTACCGCCAATCGCCGCTCAATACGAAGGCGGCCCAATAGTATGGCGGCAACGTGCCGGACTTGTCCGACGTCTCGGGCGATTCCTTCGCGAATTGCAATCCGCGGGCGAGGCCCGGCTCCTTTGGACCCTCGTGGAGCATCCACCGCTGAGCCCCGCAAAGCGCATCCAGTTTCGACATCTTTTTCTGCCAGAGATTGTCGTAAAATCGGGCCATCAGAAGCTGCGTCGCCTTGTCGGGCACCTTCCATAAGCCAGCGACCACTGATTTTGCTCCGGCCGTTTGAAAGGCCCGCTGCAAGCCGAGCAGACCTTCCGCCCCCGCCGTCTCGCCCAACCCCGTCTCGCAGGCGGAGAGCGTGGCGAGTTGCACCTTGCTCAAATCCATCTCTTCGACTTCCAGAGCGGTCAAGATACCGTCCTCTTTGCCCTCTTCCATTGGTCGATTCGCGCCGGCCAGCACGAGGCCCGAAAGCAATCCCGGCTGGAATCCAGAAACGCGCGGTGCGGAAAGAGGACTCGTGCCGGCCGCGCCGTTCGGCTGGGTGTCGCCCGCGAGCGCCGAGCGAAGCTGCGGCGGGGCGAAGAAGCCGTGCGTGGAAAAGTGCACATACTGGCAATTGCCGATCTGATTTCGGACAGCGCTCTTGGTGGCCCGGTCCCTCGTCAACTGGATCGGTTCGGTCTGACCAAATCGCTTGACGAACGATTCTTTGATCGCCGCGACCTCGTCGCGCGTGCCGGGAAGCGGCGACCATTTCAGCGGCTGATCGCCGCGCGCGGCACCGCGATCCATCGCCAACAAATCGCTCTTGCCGGGATCGGCGCCGAAATCCACATCGCCCACCAAGAGCAGCGAAGGAGTTTCGGCCGGTTTGCCTTGATCGCTCCGGACGGGTTCATTTTCGGCCATCAGGTCGGGAAGGAACCGCGGAATCGGGACGATGGCGATCGAATAGTCGTCGATTAGAAATGATCCCGGCTTGGTCCCCGGCAGGGCCGCCCAAGCGATCGGGGCCGTCGTGGAGTTGGGCGAGATCAGCACCGTTTTGGCGCCGTTCAAGTATTTCTCCAGCGGCCGCCAAACGAGTCGTCGCAGGTCGGCGCCAGGGTCTTCACCGTTGCCAGCGCGACCGAATTGCTTCCGCCAAGCTTCGACGGCTCGGTCGATCGGTGCGGCAAGTCCTAATTCGACGCGCTCGATGGGCTGGTCGGGCCGGACGATAAAAGCCGTCAAATGCGATTCCAAGGTTTCTTTCGTTCCCTTTACCTTGGCCGGCCGGAAAACCGCATAGCACAGTAGATCTATCAGCGCGGCGTCGGTTGGCAGCGCCTTGCGAATGTCGTCCGAGCCACCGCGCTGCTGGCCGAGTTGTTGACGGAATTCAGCACTGGCGCCGGCCAACTTCGTTTGCAGGTCTTCGATCTTGTCGCCCAGTACCGCAAGCTGAGACTGGCGCTTTGGGCTGGCGCCGGCGGTTGGCTGCGAAAGGGCCGCCAGCGAGCGAGTTGCCTCTGTCAACTCAGCTTCGAGCCGGGCCACATCTTTGCCTCCGGCGGCGAGGAGGCCGCGAGTTCGGCGGATTTGTTGTTGGCGCGCGGCCACTTCTCCCTTCCATTTCAACACCTCCGCATAGACCGGCTCGGCCGGCAATTGAGCTTCCGCCGTCAGATAGAGATAACGATCAAGATAGCCCCAAACGATCAGACGCATGGCCAATTGCTGCCGCTCCGATTGCACGCCCGAGGTGAGTTCCAATTGCCGCTCGGCCCGCTGGAGCGCCTCGCGGCAGAGCGGTTCGGCCTCGGCAAATCGGCCTGTGGATTGGTGCAGTGCTGCCAGATTATTCAACATGCCGGCGTAGTGCGGATCGTTCTCTCCGAGCGAATCCTTGGTTGTCTTGAGCGCCTGCCGATAGAATGGCTCTGCCTTTACGTATTCCCCCATCGCGCAGTAAAGGAAGCCCTGGTGTTCGAGATTCGCCACAAAAAACGGATGTTTTTCGCCGACCGTCGTTTTGAGGATTTCACCGGCCCGGACGAAACAATTCTCGGCTTTGGCGTAGTCGCTCGTCATTTCGTAGAAATAGCCAAGATTCTGCAGGCTAAGGGCATATTGGGGGTGCTTTTCGCCCAACGATTCCTTTTCGATTTGAAGCACTTGCTTCCAAAGCGGCTCGGCCTTCGCATAGTCATCCGACTCCTCGTAGAGGCCGGCTAAATTGCCCAAGCTTTGGGCGTAGTCGGGATGCTTCTCACCCAACGCATTCTTTCTGATCTCCAGAGATTGCTGCAGCAGTGGTTCAGCCTTAGCGTGATCGCCCATCGACTCATACAGCATCCCCAGGCTGCTGAGATCAGCGGCATATTTGGGATGTTTTTCGCCAAATGTGTCCTTGGTCAACTGAAGTACCTTCCGCAAGATCGGCTCGGCTTTGACGTAGTCACCCATGCTTTCATAGGTGTGTGCCAGGTTGCCGAGGCTGGTGGCGTAATGCGGATGCTTTTCGCCGAGAGTTTCTCTTTCAATCTGAGCTGCTTGCTGATAAAGCGGCTCAGCCTTAGTGGGTTCGCCGACCCGATTGTAGAGATAGGCCAGATCTTTGAGGCTGACGGCATAGGTGGCATTCTTCTCTCCGAAAGCGTCTTTGCGAATTTGGAGCGCTTGCTTTAGGAGCGATTCAGCCTTCGCGTATTGTCCAGCCTGAGAATAGAATCGGCCGAGATTGTCCAAACAGCTCGCGTAGTACGGGTGCTTTTCGCCATACACGACTCGGTAGATCTCTGCGGATTGTCGGAAGAGGGGTTCCGCCTTGGCAAACTCTCCTTTCTCCTTGTAGAGCCCGGCCAGCCCGTCCAGATTCTGCGCGTAGAGGGGGTCCTTTTCTCCCAAGACTTCCTTGCGGATTTGCAGCGACTGAAGATAAAGCGGCTCCGCTTTGGCATAGTTTCCCTGCGATTCGTACAGCGTCGCCAAGTTGTACAAGCTTTCGGAGTAATCCGTGTCTTTCTCGCCCAACGATTCCTTCTGGATTGTGAGCGCTTGTTGCAGGAGCGGCTCGGCCTTGGCGAAGGTTCCCATCGACCGATACAACCTGGCGAGGGCGCTGAGGCCCGTTGCGTAGCTTGGGTGCTTTTCGCCCAATGTTTCCTTTTCGATTTGAATTGCCTGCTGCAACAACGATTCGGCCTTCGCATAATCGTCCGTGTGCTCGTAGAGTTGACCC
>DASZFO010000185.1 GCA_035939775.1 Pirellulales bacterium
TTCGCTTTCATCCTTCCGCCTTCATCCTTCCGCCTTCAGGAGAGACCATGACTCGTGCCGTCAATTACCGTGAACTGAAACGACTTTACGAAACGATGGGCTCGAAGGAGGTCTGCCGGCATTTGCGCGAGTCGCTGGCCGACGGTCACTTGCGGCCCGAGGACTTTTCGCTTCGTGATCTGGCCGAGGCGACGATCCCCGACGGCCGTGAATTCGTGCCGCTCTTGGACCCGCGCTCGAAGGCGGGCGGGATCGATCTGATGGAAGCGGCTGACGCGGTCGATACGGCCACGTTCAGCAACATCACCGGCCAGATCGTGTTCTCGAAGATCATGGAGGGCTTTTCGTCCGAGGCGTTCGTCGCCGGGCGGATGGTCGAGACGGTGCCGACCCGCTTCAGCGGCGAGAAGATCCCGGGGATCGGCCAGATGGGCGATGCGGCCGAGTCGATCGACGAAGGGCATCCCTATCCGAACGTCGGGCTCACGGAGGATTACATCGAAACGCCCGCCACGACCAAGCGCGGCATGATCGTCCCGGTGACGAAGGAGGCGATCTTCTTCGACCGCACGCATCTGGTTTTGCAGCGGGCCGGCGAGGTCGGCGAATTCCTCGGCCTCAACAAGGAGAAGCGACTGCTCGATTGCATCATCGACGGCAATGTGACAGACCATCGCTACAAATGGCGCGGCGCGATTTACGCCACGTATCAATCGGCCGCCCCCTGGATCAACGTCAAGTCGACCAATCCGCTCGTCGATTGGACCGACGTCGACGCGGCCGAGCAACTGCTCGCGAACATCACCGACCCCAATACCGGCGAGCCGGTGTTAATCATGGCCGACACGATCCTCGTTTGCCCGGAGTCGCTGCACTCCGCGCGGCGGATCGTCGACGCCACCGAGATCGAGCAGGTGGACAATCAGCAGAACGCCAAGACGGTCCGCACACTCGCGCCGAATCCGATGGCCGGCAGCTATCGGGTCGTTTCGAGCCGGCTGCTGCGGTCGCGGCTCACCGCCGCCGGCCAGGCGACGAGCAACTGGTATCTCGGCAATTTCCGCAAGGCATTTGCCTACATGGAGAATTGGCCGATCACCGTCACCCAGGCGCCACAGAACAGCGAGGCCGAGTTCACGCAAGACATCATGATCCGCTTCAAGGCCAGCGAGCGCGGCGCCGCCGCGACGCTCGAGCCGCGATATGTCGTGAAGAGCACGGCGTGACAGGAATGACGAATGTCGAATGACGAATGACTAAGGAATGACGAAGCACGAATGACTAACCGCAAGCGGCGACGATCCCATTCGTAGTTTAGCGTTCGTCATTCTTTAGACATTCGTCATTAGGCCTTAGCCATTTTAAATGACGTTCGAACTCTTATCACGCGGGAGGCTTTCATGTCCAATCGAATTCGGCGGCATCATTCGCAGTTGGCGGGAATCGCGCTGACCAATAGCGTGGCGACCACCGCGGAGATCGATCTGGCGGCGGTGGCCAGTGGATGCATCCTGGTTCCGGCGGGATCCACCCTCACTACGCTTACGTACTACGGCGCGCGCCAGCCCGGCGGCGCGTACGTGGCGATTCAGGATAGCAACGGCAATCCGGTTGCGCAGACCGTCGCCGCAGGCAAGGGTTATCCGCTGCCGGCGGCCTGCTCAGACTACGGCGCGCTAAAGCTCGTCGCCAACACGGCCGGGAGCATTGATGTTTCCTTGAAAGGGTGATCGTCCAATCCGGCGACCCACTGGCGGGCCCAAAGGGCGCCCCGCCCCGACGCCACCGGCTCGTTGCCCCCGACTTCCGATCTCCGACCTCTGACCTCCGCCGCATGTCCGATTACGACCAAATTGCCGCCGTCCGCAGCCAGGCGCTCACTCAGTTGCTCGAGCTACGGTCCAATCCGAAGCCGACTTACACGATCGACGGCCAAAGCGTCTCGTGGGAGAGCTACGTGCAGTCATTGCAAGCGACCGTGGATTGGTGCGACCTCAAGCTGATCGGTCTCGATCCGTTCGAGGTTCAATCGCGAGGAGTCACCTGATGCTGGGGCCACTCGACTTGCAATCCGATTTTGCGCAGATCGCGGACGACCTTGAAGGGGTCACGCTCCGACGAGCCGATGGAATTACGGCTACGCGGCTGGCCAGCGCACTGCGTCGGGCGATCACCACCGGCGAGGCCGCCACGAGCGACGGAGAATACACGACCGCCGACGTTCGCTGGCATCTGGCCGCGGCTGAGTTGGACGATGCGCCCGAGTTGGGCGACCGGATCGTGGACAGTTCCGGCGAGTCGTGGATGATCCTCGCAACGCGGCTGGCGACTTGCGGTTCGCGATTCGAGTGCATTGCGAGAAATCTGGCGATCACCGCGGGCTTGAACACGCTCATCGCGATCCGCCGCGAGGTGATCGCCAAGGGACAAAGCGGCGCCGCCGAGCGAAGCTGGGAGGACTATCGCCTGGGCGTTCGCGCGCGGATTCAGGAACAAGCGGCCGAGCGCTCGGAGCAACATGGCCGGCGATCGGGTATTGTCACCGCGAAAGTGTACGTGGCCGAGCAGATCGTGGTGGACAACGGCTTTCAGATCGTCGCCGCTGACGGCATGGAGTACGAGGTCACCGGCTACGAACGCCCCGATTCCATCACGAATTTGTTCGTCATCAACGCCGAGCGGCGACTGTGATTCGATTTTGGATTTGCGATTTTGGATTTTGAATTTCAACGCGTCCTTCAACCTTCATCCTTTTCCCATGACTGCTGAGCGAGCGATTCACGATTGCTGGAGCGGCTACCGGCCGCTTTCGGCGCTCGTGCCGCCGGAGCGAGTCTACACGGGATTGCCGCCGCTGCGCGATGCGATGCAGCAGCCGATCGCTTTCCCGTATGTATCGATTTCGGTGCTTGCGGATGCCGAACTGACGCGGACCTCCAGCGGCACCCTGCTCACGACCGAGCGGATCCGGTTCTCGATCTACACGCGGGACTACGACGAAGGGCGGCAGATCGACCAAGCGATCTGCGACTGTTTCAACCGCCGCGAGTTCCTCTGGTCGCGCGGCCGAGTGCTCGACATGAAGCCCGGCGATCGCACCGAAAGCGAAGACCCGGAAGACGGCGTCTGGCGGATCGCACGCGATTTTCAGATTCGACTCACTGACACCAGCGGGAGCAAAACCTAATGACCACGCTTGCCAGCGAAATCAAGGCCTCGATCCAGTGGTTGTTTCAGGAAGCGTTGGGTCTGACGACGGTCGGCGACGCTTCGCAGCTCGCCTACGACGACACGCTCTCCAGCGGCACGGCCGCCGATCAGGCGGATCGCATCTGGTCCGACCAGCGAACGCTCGCCGCCGGGGCCAACGACGATCTCGATCTGACGGCGCTAGCCCATTCGGTTTTCGGCTCGACCGTGACGATCGATCTGGCCCGAGTGAAAGCAATCCTGATTATCCACACCTCGACGACCGCGGGCGAAAAGCTGTGGATCGACTCCTCGGTCGCCAACGGCTTCACCGGGGCATTTGCCGGCTCGGCCACGAGCAAGCTCGAAATCGGCGCCGACAGCGCGACGCTGTTGGCCAGCAAGAAAGACGGCTGGGCCACTGGCTCGGGCAACAAGGTGCTGCGAATCCACAACGCTGGGGCCAACACCGCCGTTTACAACATCGGCGTCCTCGGAACGAGCGCCTGAAACTATGTCGCAACCCATCTCCGGCAAGAATGGTTTCGTCAAAGTCGGCGCCGTCACGGTCGCCGAGGTGACGAAATGGTCGTTCACGAAGCAGGCCAATTCGAGCCGCTATGCCTCGAGCGGCACGGGCGGGTTCAAGCGGAGCATTCCGGGTGTCAAATCGGGAAGCGGCGACGTCGAGTTCAAATTCGATCTCGCGGCCGCCAGTCCGCTGGTCGAAGGAGCGGCGGTGACGCTGCTCCTATATCTCGACGCGACGCATTTCTACAGCGTTCCGGCGATCGTGACGCGAGTCGAGGTCGAAGTCGATATCGACAGCGGCGACGTGATCGGCGGCGCGGCTCATTTCGACTCCGACGGGGCGTGGACGGAACCGGTGCTGGTATAGCGGCGAAGTGCGAAGTACCAAGTACGAAGGATGAAGGGACGAAAATGGATAAACAGCATGTAGTCGCTGGCGTCGGCGGCGTGATTCGCGTTGGCGAGCGCGAGTATCGGTTGCGGCCGCTCACGCTCGGGGATTTGGCGGAGATCAAGGCATTTGTCGTTTCGCGGCGGACGAGCCCGCTCGAAGCGCTCGGGCGCGAGTTGGAGCGAGTCGAGTCCAAGCGTCATGCCGAGCTGATGCGGGTCGCCCTGCGCGAGGCGTGCAGCCAGCGCGGCGCAACGGCCGACGAGATCGACGCCTATCTCCAGACCTTCGACGGCACGGCCCATCTTTTCTGGCTGATGGCACGCGATGATTGTGCCGCGTTGGATTCCTTGGAGGCAGCCAATTCGTGCCTGGCCGAATTCGCCAACGGCCGGCTGCTCGAACTCCAAGGCCAACTCGACCAAGCGACCGGTTTCCTTTCAGACACGGCATCTCTGGGAAACTCCTCGGGCCAGGCTCGACCGACGACAATGGAAGCGACCTCCCATGGGCTCGCCTCTATCGCCAGTTGAGCCTGGCCTTCCGCTGGACGCCGCATGAAATCAACCGTCTCACAGTTTTTCAAGCCGCTATGTACTTGAGCGACACGATTTCCGAACGAGGCACGATTCGAATGAAACTCGCCGACGTATTGGCGCTTCGCGACCGTCAGGAGCGATAACCACCATGGCCTTCAAACTTGCTTCGCATTTCGGGAAACATTCACCTCATCCGCATTCGACCGATGCAGCGGGTCGAATGCCGCACGCGGCCAGCATCGCAAATCGCGCGGGACACGGCGCTCGACATCTTGGCGCGGCCGGTTTCGGCGCGCCCGCCGGCGGCTTTCGTTTCAGCGATTTGCCCGGTTTCAGCGGCGGGCTTCCGCAACCTGCCGCCAGCGATCCCGGCAACAACGCCGCTCAGCAGCTCAAAACTCAGCAGGACATCTACGCCCTGATGACGGGTCAAGGCATCAACGTCGTCGTGAAAAACCCGAACCCGCAATCGACCTTCAGTTGACCTTTCGCGATCCGTAGGGTGTGTCAAGCGAAGCGCAGACGCACCGGTGCACGGTCCATCGCGGTGCGTCAGCGCTTCGCTCGACGCACCCTACTTTTTGTACTTCGTCCTTCGCACTTCGTACTTGTATGCCTGTCGAATTCCAAGAACTTGCCGGTTCGCCGCGCGTCCGAATTCTCGAAACCGGCAAGATCGTCGCCGAGCGCGATTTCAAGGTCGCCTGGGGCGATTGGGTCGAGTTCGTGAACATGCTCCGCGGCTACTATACCTCAGCGGCCACCAAGGGCGTGGTGCTCGTCAGCCCAGCGTATTTCCCTGGCAACCCGGCGCTGCGCGTGACTGCCATCTCGATGACGCCGCTGGACGATCAATCGCCCGACGGCAATGCGGCGTTCGCGGACGTGTCCACCGGCATGAACACCTACTCCGGCGGCGCGCGGGTCCACGTGGAATACGGACTGCTCGACACGGGCGGTGACAAGCGCAAGCCGCGGCACCCCGACGGCACGTTCTTGCGCTGGGAGCGCGACGTGGCTGTCGATATGCTCACGATCCCCGCCCGCTATTGGAAATGGTCGGGCGGCCCGAACACGATCCTCGAAGACGACCTGCCGATCGGGGTGCGAGTGCCGGTGGCCACGCACACGCTGGTCTGGAGCAACGTGGCCCAGCCGCCGTACGACACGATTCGCGCCAGCCGCGGCACCGTGAACGCCGACACGATCCTGGGCGTCGAGCCCGGCTGCCTGCTCTTCGTCGGGGCGAAGATCGCGGAAATCTATCAACTCGACGGCACGCTTCGCTATACGCTGCAATACGTCTTCGCCGAAAAGACGGTGTCGCTCGTAGCAGATCCCGAGTCGGTCGTCGGGCACAACTATTTCTACTACGGTCCCGGCTCGGGGGGCGAGAATTGGTTCGAGGTTGTCTCCATCGGCGGCGGGCACACGGTTTATCCGAGCACAGAGTTCGCCCCGCTGTTTCAATATGAGTAACCTTCGAAAGGTCGATCCTGGCGAGCCGATCACGGCCGAATGGGCCAATGCGCTCGTGGATGCCGTGCTGGGGCTGGGGCGGATCGTCGGCGTCGCGCCGGTGCAGGTGCAATACAGCGATTCCGGGATTCAAATCAGCTTGCCGAGTCTGCCGCGATTCGATCTTGTCGAGTTAAAGGACACGATCCAGGCCGGCGACATCGACAAGCAGGTCGAGCGATTCTCGTTCGACCCGAGCGCGACCGATAAGTGGATCGACGCCAATCAGACGCTCGATCACGCGGCCGACGCCGAGCGCGGTCTCCATCTGGCCGGCGAGCGGCATCTGACTTTCTATCATCCGTCAGCGGGCCAGCGGATTCCGTTGCCCGGCGTGCAATTCCATTTCGGAAAGCTGACGGCGACGCTCGCCGCCGGCGGCTCGGCCACCGCCGAGGTCTGGAAGGTCTCCGGCGGCAGTTCTGTCGATTCGACCTTTAGCGTGACGGCCTACGATTGGATGCTGCCCTCCGGCGGGCAGCTTCCCAGTGGCACGCCGGTGTTGCTGCTCTTTCATCTGCAATCGAAGCGGTTCTACGTCGCGGCGTCGAACTCGATCGGCTTGGTGATCGGGAAAACGGCCGGTGCGATCGCCAAGGGATCGAGCGGCACGGTCAACGTTTACAACGGCACGGCCGGCAGCGAAACGAGTTCCGGCGGCACAATCACTGCCTACAACCCGTTCGCCGACGTGGCCTCGGGCAAATGGGTTGCCGCCGCGCAGATCAACGGGCAGTGGTATTTGATCGCAGCCGAGTGCTGAGGCAGTTTTGGATTTTCGATTTTGGATTTTGGATTGAAGCCGGGAGCGCTAGTCCAAGACGGGTCCAACATCAGCAATCCAAAATCGGCAATCCAAAATCCAAAATCGAACAATGGGCTTCAAACTCTTCAATTGCGATTGCTGTCCTGGAAGCGGAACGCCGCCGCCGTGCAATCACTGCCTGGCGGGAGAAGCGCCGCGGAAGTTGAAGCTCGTCGTCCCAGCCGGCACGTTTACGAGCGTATTGAACTTTCTCGGCGATCCGCAATGCCCCGACGCGCCCGCTTGCTCGTTCTACGAAGGCACGTATCTGTTCGACATGGAGGCCGTGCCGCAAACCTCCGGATGCGATGCGCTCGACGGCCTGTGCTGCGATTGGTTTCTGTGCTTCGACGGGCCGGAAAGCGGCGACGGCTGCGACTGCTCGCTGCCGCAGAGCGACAATTGCAAGGCGTTCTGCAACGTCGCCGTCGGCGTGATTCCTCCGGACGGGGCGAATCCGCATTATCGCGTCCAGGTCGCGTTCAATGCCGGCGATCCGGAGCAATCGATCTGCGGCGACTGCCACTTCGGTTCCTATAACGTCGTCTTCGAGAAGGAATACGGGACCGACGACGCGGGGCGGCCGGATTGCCTGAATTGGACCAACGAGTCGATCCCGCTATCGTCGAACAATTTCAACAGTTACTGTCAGGCCGTGAGCGGAGCCGCCGTGCTGCTGACGGCGGTGTAACGATTTTGGATTTTGGATTGCCAATTTTGGATTCCATCGGCCGTCTCAAATCCACAGTCCCCAATCCAAAATCCAAAATCAACGATGCGACTTCCCGGTTGGAACTACGACGAATCGACCGGCATTGCCACCTGCCGGCGCTGCCGCAACACGTGGCGAATCGCGCCCGACGATCCGCCGCCGATCCGTCATCATTGCCCTGCGAGAAGTTCGTCGCAGGGCGGCCTCGGCGACCGCTTGGCCGCGAGCTTGAGATTCCTGGGAATTCGCAAGCGCCCCGGCTGCGGTTGTGACGCCCGGCGCGAATGGCTCAATCGGGCCGGGCGCTGGCTCGCGCGGTTGTGGCGGTGAACGAGGTAGTGGATGAAAAGCGAGATGCTACCGTGCAAGACGGCTTATTGACATGGAAGGGAACGTATGTATACTATCCGTTCGAGGCGCATCCATCGTGGAATCGGACGCCGACGCAGCCTATATAGAAGGCGTACGACGCGTGCCGTCTCTGTCGCGGCACATCGAGTGTGCCCACTATATGTTGAATGGGAGCGACGAGCATGAAGAGGGCTCGCGGGAGAGTTTGGCCGTTGTTCCGAGTCTGGATCACGCGCTACGAGAAATGGCAGCCGAGCGCCTGGGACGAATTGCCGCCGCGCGCGACGGCGGTCGAGCCGGCCGACGCCTCGGCCATGTCGGCCCGCGAGGCCGTTCGATTCCTGGAGGGCTTCAACCGCACGATGCTCACGCGGCTGTTGCCGATCTGGGCTGTCGCCGTGCCCGTGACGATCCTCTACGAAGGAGATCTTCACGTCGGGGCGATTTTCACGCGAAAGACCGCCAAGCTATTGGATTGCAAGCGGCATCGCGCCGGCGGAGTGGAAGAGAAGGCGAACAACGGATCGCGGTGAGCGACCGACGCCGACGTCGTTTAGCGCTCTCTTTTGTTTGCCGTTTCTAGCAGTTCGTGCAGTTGGTCTTGTTGATAGCCCAGCCAGACTCCGAACTCAGAACGAGCGTCCCGGCGCACGTTTGGATCGGGATCGAACAGGCTGGCTTTGAGAAGCGCAAAGAATTGATCTTCACCGGAATGTCCCATCGCGTACAGCACGCTCGACCTGACACGAGCGTCGGGGTCCTTGAGCAGGGCAATCAGTTGCTTCGCGTTGCCGCCGATCTTCGTTCGACCAGTCCAAGCACAGTACCCAAGTGCTTGGGCCGCTTCTGCTCGAACTCTGGCGTCCGAATCCTTCAATAGTGGCGCTAAGAGTTCGCCTTCGACGCCGCTGGGAACGACGTAGACATATCGACTGTCGAGTGCGCCAATGGCCTCAATCTTGGATTCGCTGTCTTTGAGACCGCCAAAGAATCCACGGGCCAATTGAGCCTTTTCTTGAACGTCCTTTAGCGACGCCAGTTTCTTTTCAAATGCGTCGACATTGCGACGAGCGTTCGACATAGATGGCGCTAAAGTCTGTCCGTGGGCGGCCACTGCGCCGAGCGTCAACAATACCGGAAGCGCGACAAACGCAAACTGAATCAGGCTTTGAGTTTTCATGACAATCTCCGATCGGAACAATACTACGCGAGATTATACCGTCTGATTCCATGACCGACCGTAACAATCTCGTAACTGTGGAGCTAGCGAATGTGGCGAGGGAGCGAAGTGTTGCCGCCTTCGTCGCCCACGTCATCTAGTTGCCGCGTTGATTGACGGCCACGACTCGGAGGTCGCAGACGTTGGTGTGCGTCGGACCAGTCTTCAAGAGCGCACCGAGCGGCTGGAAGAAGTGGTAGGCATCGTTGCGGCGGAGGAAATCGGCTGCGTCAAGATTTCGTCGCCGCGCTTCGGCGATCACGGCTTCATCGACGAGGGCGCCGGCGGCGTCGGTCGGGCCGTCTTCCCCGTCGGTCCCGGCGGACACGAGCGCGATGCCGCGCGGGTCGTGTTCCGCCAGCCGAATTAGTGCGGCCAGCGCAAGCTGTTGGTTGCGCCCTCCCATCCCGCGCTCGCGCTCGCCGACGAGGCGCACGGTTCCTTCGCCGCCGGAAATCAAGCAATCGGGACCGGGAGCGTCACGCATCACGGCGGCCAAGTCGGCCAGATGGCGGCCGATCTCTTCGACCGGACCTTCCGGCTGGGTGGCGGAAACCATCGCGTGCGAATAGCCGAGCCGCTCCGCCTCCGCGCCTGCCGCGTCAACCGCCAACGCGTTATTGCCGATGATCAGATTAGTCACGACGCAACCGGTCGCGGTTCGATACAACGTCACGGTTCGACAAGAGCTTGCGGCCGTGTGATCGGTTCCCTCTCCCTTTGGGTGAGGGTTAGGGTGAGGGGAAGTCAGCAGCGATTCGCCCTCACCCCGGCCCTCTCCCAGAGGGAGTGGGAGCGAAGCGGGCTGCGCCCGAGTTGTGGATGTTCGCGACAAATAGTCGTAGACGCTCGCGGGAATCACCATGCCATCAGGGTCGAATTGCTTGAGGACGGCGAGGGCTTCTTCGGGCGTCGAGTGATCTTCAACGGTCGGGCCGGAGGCGATGATGTCGAACGCGTCTCCCGGCACATCGGAGATGATGAGCGCGATGAGTCTTCCGGCTCGGCAGGCTCGCGCGAGCCCGCCTCCTTTGATCCGGCTCAGTTGCTTGCGAACCGTATTCAGTTGGCGGATGTCGGCTCCCGCCGCGCTGAGGTGGAGGGTGAGCGCCAGTTTATCGGCAAGCGAGATTCCATCGATCGGCGCCGGCAGCAGAGCCGAGCTGCCGCCGGAGATCAGTGCGACGCAAACATCGGAGGGGGCCAGCCCAGCGACGATCCGCAGAATCTGCTCGGCGCCGGCGACCCCTTCAGCGGTCGGCTCATTGCGGCCGGCGCGCCGAGCTGCGTGTAAGTGAATGTGATGTAGATTCTGCACGCAATCGGCCGGCACGTTCACCCAGCCGGTGAGATGCTTGGCGGCGCAGCATTCTGGCCCGAGCGCTGCTTCCAACGCCGCGCCCATCCCCGCGCCGGCCTTTCCGGCGCCGACGACGGCAATCCGGCCGACGCGTTCCAAGTCGATCGGCTCTTCGTCGGCGACGAGCAGCCACTGCCCTTCAACTCGGACCGCTTGTTGCACCAACCGCTCCGACCGCACCGCCTCCAAACCAGCCCGCCAGATTCGCAAAGCGTCGTCGCGTAGTTGCAGCGGAGAGCGTGACATGAAGATCCGATTTCACGGCTTATCGCGGTTCGTTTAACCCGGAGCCTACGGCGACGGTGCGTCGCGCGTGGAGAACGCCGTCGCCGTAGGCTCCGGGTTAAACAATTCTACCTTCGCACGGGCAAACTGCCATTCACGGGCGGCAGCGGTTGCAGCCGGCCGAGTTCGTTGCCCGCGATGCGCGTGACGGGGGCGATTGAAATGTCGTCGAGCCAGGCGTCGCCAAGGCCGGTGAGTGCGAAGGTGACCGTGAACGTTCCGTCGCGCGGAGCGACGCGATACATGATGAACTCGCGCCAGCCGTTCGTTTGGCCAATCCGCTCGGCCAACGATTCGCCGCCGATCGAATCGAGGATCATCAGGCCATCGATGCTGCCGGCGATCTGCGTCGGCACGCGAGCGAACCCGCGGATCGCGAGCAGCTCGTGCGCCTGCACACTAATAGGCGGGGTCGTTACCCAGACCGGGGCCGTCTCGACCAACGCCGGCGGATCGTCCTCACTGGTCGGTTTCACTTGTAGATGCAAGCTGCTCTTTCCGCCGTGCGGTTGCTTGGTAGACAGCTCGACGTGGGCATGTAGGTCGGCCTGTGGAGTCAGATCGACGTGTTTCCAATTCTGCTGAAGCATCCAGCCAAGATTCTCGCAGTCGCCGCCGGGAAGTTGGTTGTTGCCCGGCTGAAGATAGCGCAATTGGTCCATCAACCGCCACTGATCGGGAAGCGTCTCGAACGACACGTAAAACGGGCTGGTCGCCAGGGAGTTTTGACCAGTGAGAACCTGCTCCCAGCGATAGCGTTTGAATTGCTCGAGCGGACCGATCGCCTTGCGGGCCGCTTGATATGCGGCCGGGCGATCGCCGGCGGCCAGCGACTTGTCGGCCTCCGCGAGTCCGGCGCGGGCCTTAGTTAACCATTCGGTGGGGAGCGCTTCCGGCGGCTTGTGTGGCAGCCGCCGGTCGATCGCTTCGACCTCAGAGAGCGTTTGGGCGGTCAACTCGCGCTGGAGCGGCGCGGAGCGATCGGCCATTTGCGTTAGCCGGCGCGTCAAGGTGTCGATCACCGCCGGGTCGGCCGTAATCAGCACCATCGAACTGAATTGGAAATCGTCGATCGTGATATGCTCTCCGCCGGTCCCACGAGTGTGCTTCAGCGGCAGCAAGCCGGCCGGGGTGAGTTCGAAAGCGCTGTGCCACTCCGGGATGCCGGGCACGACGATCGTGACCGGTCCGTGTGCGGCTTGCTCGGGGAGATACGGTATGTATTGCGAATGGGGAGCGACCCGCATCGGCAGGAGGAGATGAGTCGTCTGCGTTTGCAGCACGGCGCCCACGATTTGCTGATCGCGGGATGCGGCCGTCGTCACATACGATCCGGTTGCGGCCCAAGGCTCGGCCAGCTCAAGTTCCAAATTCAGGAGCGACAGCTCGAGCTGCAGCGACTGCGGCGCGGTATCGAGCGGCGACCCCAAGCGGAACTCAATTCCCCGAGCACCCGCCGACAGAGCGGAGTACGTGAGCATCCGCAAGGATTCACCATCGGCCGGAATTGGCGGCCGCGATCCCGAAAACATGGCCGCTTGCTCGCAAGCCGCGGGGGACAGCTCGGTCTGGACGGTGGTCCAAAACGGCGTGCCGGGGCGTGCCAGTCGAGGCCGCTCCCGGAGCCAATTCATATAATCACCCAACTCAATGCTCGTGCCGAGCGGAGCGCGGCCGAAGCAAAGATAGTTGACGCGACTGCTATAGGCCCGCAGATCGGTCTCGGGCGCGCAAACGATCGGCCGCTTTCGGCGCGAGTCGAGCGGCTCGAGCTGTCGCGCGATGGCCGTCACCGCGGAAAGCTCCTCTCCGGTCAAGCCGTCTCCCAAGTGCCAGGCGAGCACCGAGTCGTATTCCGGCCCGATCTCGGCGGCGAGGGGCGCGGGCATGCCAGGCTGTACCGCGGGCCCACGCGGAGGCGGGCAAACGATCCACAGCCCGAGCCGCTCGGCATCCGCCAATAACTGCGGCGGCGGCGGTTGCGTCAGGCGGATCGCGTTGAAACCCGTCTTCGCGACCAGTTCGAGCCGTTCCCCTTGATAACGGAGGATTCTGGGAAAAAACGGATGGCCGTCGACCAGCAGCACCGAACCATCGAGCTTGATGTCGCGTCCGAGCGGTCGAGTGCCATTGGCGGTTCCCGCCCAGGTGGTGGCTGGGTCGCGCTCGCCTATCGGCTCGCGGCTAAACGGGATCGGCGAAGCTGCATCTGATTTTCGAGGAGCGAGCGCTGGATCCACGATCCCGCTCAGCTCCAAATCGTCGATCGCCACGTTCGTTGTGCCGGGGCCGCCGAACACATTGAGCCACACCTGATCGAGAAACGCCCCGCGAGCGTCCACGTCGGGGCGTGCGAGCTGCAGTCGCAAGACGCGAAGCTGCCGCTCCAATTCCAGCGGCACATTCTCGATCCGCAACTGCTGCCAAATGCCGACTTGCGAATAGCTCGTGCCGCGCACGAAGACCGCCGCGGGCTGCCGAGTCTTCGGATCGATCAGGTTTGGCAGCACGATCCGAGCAAGGATTTGCAAGCCTGGCCGATCGGCTTTGATCCAGACGCTCGGCGCCAATTCGGATGTGATCTGAGAAGGAGGGACCGGGTGGCTGAAGTAGATGTAGGTGCCGTTGCTTCCGGTCACTCGAATCTGTTCGGACGCTTGCCCTGTGTGTGCGCCCCCTCGGCGGCGGCCATGCTCGTCGATCCGGTATTCCATGTCGGCGCCGGACGCGCGCCAGGACGGATTTGGCCCTTCAAACCCCTCATGCCATGCCGTATCGCTCGGCGCAGCGTGAACGACTCCGGCAATTGGGACGATGCCGGCCAAGACCACCAGGGCATGGCAACATAGCGAGAGACGAGGAATCGGTCTTGCCTCCTTGCTCGACCCGATCCAAACGGCGGATGGTTAAGATCGCGCTAACATTTTGCGGCGCGCGATCAAGAACGATGCATCCTAAACACCACTCGGTGCCAAAACCGCGTTATTGGCGCAAGTTCCACTTGTACCAAGGTTTGCGCGATCATTCCAGGTCAATCGTAGTGTTTTGTCATCGTCGGGAAATCAGGATCTGGGTCGCACGGCTTGTACGCAACTCATTTATCAATTGCAACTTAGGGATGACAACGTGCAACAGCGCTTGAGTCGCGGCACGCCGGCTGCTCTAACCAAGCTTCACACCCCTGGAGAGCAGCAACCGTGAGCAATTCAAGCCGAGTCGTCAAAGCCAGTCCCGAAGAGCTTCCCGCCGAACTGGTCGATCTGGGAAATGTTCTGAGCCGTTTGCCCACCGAATACCGCGATCAGGTTGAACCGATACTATTACGCGTCGTAGAAAGCACCAAGCGGCGACGGCGGATTCTATCGCTGGTCCAAGATGCCCTCGGCCAGTTGCGGCTCGACATGAAATACCTGATGTTCGATCTGGAAGCGACTCGCCGCGAGCGCGACGACTTTCGCCGCAAGGCCGAGGAGGCTTAGCGGTTTGTTGCCGGCCGTTGGATTTAACGCTTTTGGATCCCTCAGCCGTCCATTTGAGAGATTCCGCCCGCTCGGTTAGGATGGTATCTGAGAATGATTGGTCGATCATTGCTTCCGGCGAAATGGCGACGGCAGTGTGCCCCTTGCGCTGGGCGCGAGGATGGCGGCTGCTCCGGCCTATAATTCGGCGGCCGCCGCGAAGTACCACCGGGCGGCTCTCCGAGCCGGGCTCGGGAATTGGAACAGAGTTGAAGCGTACCCGTCATGGCCGAACTATCTGCTGAAGACATCGCTCAGCGCGCGTTCGGTCTCGAACTGCTCGACGACCGCAGCTTTCATGAGGTGCGCGGCGAACTTACTCAAAAACACCTCAACGCGGAGCAGTTTCAACAACTCCTGCTCCGCCGCGGATTGTTGACGCCGTATCAAATGGAACGGGTCAGCCGCGGGGACCGAACAGGCTACTTCTACGGCAGCTACAAGGTCCTCTATCAAGTCGGCGCGGGCACGTTCGCCCGCGTCTACCGCGCGGTCCATCGCGAGACGGGGAAGGTCGTCGCGGTGAAGGTCCTGCGGCAACGATTTACCACCGACGCCAAGAAGTGCGAGCAGTTCCGTCGGGAGGCGCAGGTCGGTCTCACGCTGCGGCATCCCAATATCGTCGCGGTCTATGAGGTGGGAGCGGAGAAGCCGACCCAATTCGAGGTCGGCATGGAGAAGGCCGCCCAGTATATCGCGATGGAGTTTATCGAAGGGCAGAGCCTCCGCGAGTTTATCAAGAGTCGCAAGCAGATCGACCCGCGCGACGCGGTGCGGCTGATGGCCGACATCACTCGCGGCTTGGATTACGCCGCGCGCCGCGGGATTTCGCATCGCGATATGAAAGCCTCGAACGTGCTCGTTTCCAGCACGGGTCAGGCGAAGCTCGTGGATTTCGGTCTGGCGGGTGTCGATCCGGAAGAGGCCAGCGACGAGTTGGCCGGCGGAATCGAGAACCCGCGGACGATCGACTATGTCGCGCTCGAACGGGTGACGGGCATTTCCAACGGCGATATTCGCGGCGACATCTTCTTCGCCGGCTGCATTCTTTACCACATGCTCGCCGGCGTTCCGCCTTTGGAGCCGACTCGCGACCGGATCGCGCGGTCCAATCCCAGCCGGTTTCTCGACATCGTGCCGATCAAGACGCGCTGCCCCGAGCTGCCGCCGTACGTAATCGCGGTTGTCGAGCATGCGCTGGAATTGAACCCCAAGCACCGTTATCAGACATCGGCTGAAATGCTCGCCGAATTGACGGTGCTCCAGCGACGATTGAATGCCCCCGAAGGCAGCGAAACGGCCAGCGCCGCAGCCGATCAGCCGGGGAAGAATCGCCCGGTGATGATCGTCGAGTCGAACGCCAGGGCGCAAGACCTCTTGCGCGACCAATTGAAAAAGAACGGTTACCGCGTGCTAGTGACAAGCGATCCGCAACGACCCTTGGCTTGGTTCGCGGAAGGAAAGCAGCCGGCCGAATGCGTGCTATTCAGCACCGGGCAATTGGGTGAGCAGGCGCTCGCGGCCTTCAACGAATTCGGCTCGCACGGCATCACGTCCAAAGTGCCCGCGGTGCTGCTGTTGGGCGCCAGGCACCAGGAATGGCTCGCGCAGGCGAAGCTCTCGCCGCTGCATGTCCACATATCGAGCCCCATCAAGGTGCCCATGCTGCTTGAATTGCTCGAAAAGCTGATGGAACCGAGCGCGACGGCGGCGAAAGCGTCATAGTTCGACGCCCATCCGCAGCATCAGCATCTTCATATCGTCCCACGTGTAGCGCTTGGCGTCGGGGTTGCGCAGCAGGTAAGCTGGGTGATAGGTGCAAACGACCGGGATTCCTTCGTACTCGTGAAACTTGCCGCGGAGGCGGCCGATCGACATCTCGGTTTTCAAGACGGCTTGGGCGGCCACGGCGCCGAGACAACAGATGAACTCCGGTCGAATGACGGCTACCTGCCGTTCCAAGTAGCCGCGACAGTTGAGCACCTCGTCTGGCAATGGGTTGCGATTGCCCGGCGGCCGGCACTTGATCACGTTGGCAATGTAGACCTGATCGCGCGCGAGCCGGCAGGCCTCGATGATCCGCGTGAGCAACTGTCCAGCCCGACCGACGAACGGCTCGCCTTGACGATCTTCGTCGGCGCCAGGGGCCTCGCCGATGAACATCAGCCGCGCGTTCGGATTGCCGACACCGAAGACGGTTTGCGTTCGTCCGGCGGCCAATTCCGAGCAGCGCGTGCAGCCGGCCACCTCGGTGCGAACGATATCGAGCAGCGCGGGTCGCTCGGCTGCCGGCACCAAGGGCACTTCGGAACTCGCGGAATCGAACAGCGTCGGCGGCAGATCGGCCGGGGCCGGCGAGGCAGCAGTCCGGCCCGATCCGATCGACGCCGTCTCGACGGGCTTCGCAGCCGACGCAATCGGCGCGGCAGCGACGGCAGGGTTTCTTGGTCGCGGCTTGCGTAAATGAGTGATTCCCGCGCCTTCCAGGCTCTCCAAACGCTGGAGCACCGCGCGAGACATTCGCACTTCTTGATCGGATTGTTCCTGACTCATAAGCGAACCCGTGCTTGACAAACGCGTAAGATTATATGTCACGTCGCGGCGCGGCAACATCCCCTGTTCAAACAACTTGCGTCGAAGTCCGCCGAACGCTGGCGAGCTGCTCACCTGTCGCCGCCGGGCCAAGTCAATTATCATGGGCTGGCGGCGAACAACTGGTGAGCGATCGGCGGTATGCCGAATTTCGTCAAGATTGAATTGACGCGGCCGTGACGATCGCGATGGCAGTAAGCCGCGACGCTGGCAGCGTCGGCCACATCCCGAGCCCCGAATCCCGACCCCCTAGCCCCGTGCCCCATGGGCATTCCCCAAGTCGTCATCGTCGGCCGCCCAAACGTGGGCAAGTCCAGCCTGTTCAATTGGCTGGTGCGCAA
>DASZFO010000186.1 GCA_035939775.1 Pirellulales bacterium
AACTCAATCCTCGCTTCCGTCGCGCGCGGCGCGGGCGGCTAGCTCGTCGGGATCGGGGAAAAACAGGTCGATCGCCCTGCGAACAAGGTCCAAGGCATGGGCGTCGTTTCTTGATGTTTCCAGCCGAGATCGCAAAGCCACCAGCTTCGCGTGCCCTTCCGGCCAGCGCACATCCATGACCTCAGCGCACTCCTCGAGCAACTGGTAGACTCGGGCTCGCGTAACCCCCATTCGCCGCGATTGCTGGCGGACGGTCTGAGGATCGCCATTCATTCCGAGCCGTCCCTCCGCGAGGCGGCTGACCGTCGGCCCCGTATCGTTCTGAATCTGTTTCAAGAGTGGGACCATCAGGGACTTGCAAATGGCGTCGTGCGTTAGTCGGCCCTCCGCCCCGACGATCCGGTCGACCCAACGCTCCACCAGCACGACCGACTTCGGGACCAGCCTAACGCTAAGATGGCTTTCCAACTTGGAGTTGGCGAGCATTTCGTGGACCGAGCAAAACACCTCGAGAATCGTGCGGACGCGCTTTTCGCCATGTGTCTTCAATTCACGAATCTCGGCGATCGAACGTTCGCAATAGATCTCCAGCGTCGTGTGCCACATCACCGTGGGCAGGGACTGGAGCGTCGGGGCGAGCCGCCCCAGCCGCTCGAAGCCGATCCCGAATTCTAGCACGACCTGCCGCCACTCGTCCCAAAGCGCCTCCGACACAATCGACGGATCGAATTCGCGGCTTGACGATCGATTGCGGGATTTCTTTTCGGCGCGTGGTTCGGCGCCGTCGAGCCCCGTTGCGATACGATCCTTCGTCGCCCGATTGAGAAGCTTGATCAGCGTGTGGATCTTCTTTTCTCCGATGCCAGGCGTTGCCGCCAAGTCTTCGAATGGAGTTTCGAGCAGGTCCCGAAGCGTCCGACCAAGGAAAGCCAGCGGCAATCGCCGATCGTTCGGAAGTGCCCAATATGCCAGCGGACGATCCATCCGATCGGCAAAACGGCGGTGCGAAAGCGTCTTGCGCAGGGACTGAAAGTTGCCACTCAGCTTGTATTCTTCCGCGGAGGTCGGTCGATACATTGCCCGCTTGCGCTCCCGTCTACCTCGCCAATGGAAATGGCCCCGATCGAACTAATCGCAAATCGAGTCGAAGAACACGCTTTTGAAAAGCCACAAAGCTTCAGAAACTCAAAAAACACCGCCGGACGTTGGTCGCGATTAGTTTCTCGTCAATCGAGGGGTATTGTCTATACGATACCTGAAGATTCCAGGGATTGGGATCGGCGCGGAAGCCGTTCACTCCGGGCGGCATCGCCGTGGCGATTTGAATCTAACACCGACGCCCGGCGAACTGTTCCGAAGGAGGATCAGCGGAAGGTGCCGGCGCGCGAAGGCTTGAAGAATCCACGCCTGTCATCAGGTGACCGTCGGAGCGAACAACTTCAGCGGGCAACCTCGGCCGATTCAAGCGAGAACGGCAACCGCAGCGTTTACTCGACGCCGGAGGCGAAGGGGTCGGTTTGGCCGGTACGGTTGAAGTCGCAGACGACGACCATGATCATCAGCGTGAAGGTTACTGCCGAGATGAGCCAGTAAACCGGGGGCAGGCGCAGCGAGGCCATCGTCGCGAATCCGACGATGATCAGGCTGAGGAAAAAGAATCGCTGAAAACGGGCTTGATGGGCGGAACCCTCGCTCAGCCGAGCCAGCCAGGCGCTGGCCATTCCCAAGAGTTGCACGGTCGCCAACGTCCCTAAATTGCAAAACAGATCGAGATCCAGCATCGTGTCGCGCTCCGGAGATTCCCTTCTCGGCGGTTTGACGCAATCGCACCTCCGACATCCTGCCGGAGCGTCGTGGCCGGCTGAGCGATTGTCGTGCCAATGCCAAATTGAAACTAGAGCAATTCTGTGATAGCAGAATGCTAAGCGATCATTTTCACATGACTTGCGCGGCAACAAAATGGATCTCAGGGTCTGATGACGGTGCAAATTGCTTCGTCGCTGGCTACCGACGATTGGAAATCTTACAATTTTGTCTTGGTTCGAGACGCGTGCCGCGTATGAAGATCGTCCTCATCAATCCCCGGTTCGAGGTCTCCTATTGGGGATTGGAGCACGCGCTGCCGCTGTTCGGCAAGCGCGCGAACCTGCCGGTCGCCTGTTTGCCGTTGCTGGCCGCGCTGACCCCCGCCGAACACGAGGTGACGCTCGTCGATGAAAATGTCGAGCCGATCGATTTCGCGCGCCTGGGTTCGGCCGACATCGTCGGCGTCACCGGGATGAGCGTCCAGCGGAAGCGGGTGCGTGAAATCCTCGCGGAATTAAAGCGCCGCGGAATTTTCGCGGTGGTCGGCGGGCCGTGGGTAAGCGTTCAGGAGGACTATTTCGACGGGTTGACAGAGGTCATCTTCGTCGGCGAGGCGGAAGAGACCTGGCCGCAATTCGTCCGCGATTGGCAGGCCGGCCGCTGGCAGCGGCGCTACGAGCAGACCGACCGCACCGACATGACACGCGTTCCGCCGCCGCGTTTCGACCTGCTCACGATGCGGCATTATTTGTTCGGCAGCGTGCAATTCAGCCGTGGCTGCCCGTTTCAATGCGAGTTCTGCGACATTATTGTCACGTTTGGCCGGCGTCCGCGGCTGAAAACCTTCCCGCAGATTCGCGCCGAGCTGGAGGCGCTGCGGACAGAGAAGATGGAAATCGTCTTCATCGTCGACGACAACCTGATCGGCAACAAACGTGAGATCAAGCTGCTATTGGCCGACGTGGCGGCATGGCAGCGCGCGCAAGGCTATCCACTCACGTTTTTCACCGAGGCATCGCTCGATCTGGCCGGCGACGCCGAACTGATGCAGCTCATGATCGATGCGAACATCCAATGCGTCTTCATTGGGATCGAAAGCCCGAACGAGGCCTCGCTCCGCGAGACGAAGAAGTTCCAAAACATCCGGCGCGGTGGGACAATTGCCGAGCGGATTCGCACAGTGCAGAAGGCAGGAATGGACGTTTGGTGCGGGATAATCCTGGGTTTCGACCACGATACGCCGGAGATCTTCGCCGCCCAGCGCGATTTGATCGCCGAATCGCGCATTCTGCACGCCATGATTGGCATGCTCACCGCGATCCCCAAAACTCCGCTCTACGACCGGCTGCTCGCCGAGGGGCGCCTCGACCGGGACGACGAGACCGAGTTCGGCACCAACGTCATTCCCTTCGGCATGACCCGCGAGGAGCTGCGCGACGGCTACGTGCGAACAATGCAGGAATTGTACGAGCCGACAGCCTATTTCGACCGCCTCGAATCGCTGTTTCTCCGCGAAAACTTTCAGTTCGGTCAGAGCCGCGCCGCCTATTGGCGCCGCCATCCGTGGAAACGGCTGAAAGCACAGGCGCGCGACTTGGCCCGCAGCCTGTTCCTCTTCAATCGCCTGATGCGGTCGGTCCCCGAGGCCCATTTGCGCGAAGAATATCGCCGCCGGCTGGGGCGATTGCTGAAGCGACGGCGCGAACCGGCAGTGCTGTTCGTGTATCTGATTAAATGCGCGATGCATTTTCATCATTACACGATGGCGCGGCAGATGATCACCAAAGAGGCCCCCGTCGTGAATTCGTTCTAGAGCAACCGGCTCGCTGGTGCTTCCGCCTTTGCGCCAGCGCTGCCAGCATCTAGAATGTTGCCGTCACTGCCGCGAGGCTGAAGTCGCGGGCCGTTCAATGTCAGGCGAAGACCCCTGACCTACAGAATCTCCCATTCATCGAGGATCTCGCGTTGATTCGATCTCATACTTGCGGCGAGCTGCGGGGGGCACATGCCGGGCAAACGGTCACCCTTTGCGGCTGGGTCGATAAGACCCGCGATCATAAGGGGGTGCTGTTCGTCGATCTTCGCGACCGGTACGGGAAGACGCAGGTCGTTTTCGACCCGGAAGGGGGCGACGCCAATCGCGAAATTGCCCGATCGCTCGGCGCGGAATATGTCGTCGCCGTGACCGGAAAGGTCGCCCCGCGCCCTGAGGGAACGGTGAACCCGAAGCTCTCGACCGGCGAGATCGAGGTCCGCTGCCACGAAGTGACGATCCTCAATAAGAGCGCGAACCCGCCATTCCAGCCCGGCAGTGAACAACTCCCGGGAGAAGAGATTCGGCTCAAGTATCGTTATCTCGATCTGCGACGGCCGGAGATGCAGCGCACGCTGATGCTCCGTCACCGATTGATCAAAGAGATGCGCGATTATTTCGCCGAGCACGATTTCATCGACGTGGAAACGCCGATGCTCGGCCGCAGCACGCCCGAGGGCGCCCGCGACTATCTCGTTCCCAGCCGCGTCCAGCAGGGCGCGTTCTATGCCCTGCCGCAGTCGCCGCAGTTGTATAAGCAGATTCTGATGGTCGCCGGCTACGATCGCTACGTGCAGGTCGCCCGTTGCTTTCGCGACGAGGACCTGCGGGCCGACCGGCAACCTGAATTCACGCAGTTGGATCTCGAGATGTCGTTCGTCGGCGGCGATGACGTGATCGGCATGATCGACGGTCTCGTTCAGCGGTTGGCGAAGAACTTGCTCGATCTCGATGTCAAGCTGCCGCTGCCGCGCATGTGCTACGACGAGGCGATGGGGCGATTCGGGCACGACGCGCCCGATCTGCGCTATGGCATGGAGTTGGTCGATCTCACCGATTTGGCGAAGGAGGCCGAGTTTCGCGTGTTCCGCGGTGCGGCAGATAGTGGCGGCCGGGTGCGCGGAGTGAACGCAAAAGGGGCGGCCGCCAAGTATTCACGCAAAGATATTGACGAACTCACGGCCCAAGTCGTCCAGAATTCCGGCGCCAAGGGGCTCGCCTGGTTCAAGGTGGAAGAGGGGCGCAAGCTCGCTTCGCCGATTGCCAAGAACTTCTCCGAAACCTTGCTCGCCCAAATCGCCGAGCGAATGCAAGCAGAGCCGGGAGACTTGCTGCTCTTTGTCGCCGACACGTTCGAGATCACCTGCAAGGCGCTCCACGGTCTGCGAAAACGCTTCGGAGAGGAGTTGAAGCTCTACGATCCAACGGCAATGCACTTCTCGTGGGTCGTCGAGTTTCCCATGTTTGCTTTCGATCCCGAAGAAGGGCACTGGGCGGCGATGCACCATCCGTTCACTGCCTGCCGCCCGCAAGACCTGGAATTGCTCAAGACCGATCCCGGTCGCTGCCGCGCACAGGCTTATGATCTGGTGATCAACGGCTCGGAAGCCGGGGGCGGGACGGTCCGAATCCACGACCAGGAAATGCAGCAGCAGGTGTTCGAATTGCTTGGCATCGACCGCACGCAGGCCCGCGAGCGATTCGGCTTCCTGCTCGACGCGCTGCAATTCGGCGCGCCGCCGCACGGCGGAATCGCATTGGGGATCGATCGCTTCGTGATGCTCTTCTCGGGTCTGACGAACATCCGCGACTGTATCGCCTTCCCCAAGACGCAAAAGGCCACCGACCTGATGACCGAAGCACCTGGGCCGGTCGATCCGCGCCAACTTCGCGAGTTGGGCATTAAGACGGCGACGAATTGAGCGAATTATCTGATAGAATGAACGTCGTCAAGCTGTTGGGCAAGTGATTGTGACCATGTGAGTCCCGTGTCCTCGTCCACTTCCACCACAACGCCGCTGCTCGATCCCGCTGGCGCCACGGTGGCGCTGGAGCATGTTTCCGCGCGCGTCGATTTGTTGATCGGGGCATGGGAATCTCCCGATCGGCCGCCGACCCTGAGCAAATTCTTGCCTGACCAGCCGCTCGAGATGCGGCGGCTGGTGCTCACGGAATTGATCAAGGTCGATCTCGAATATCGCTGGCAGCAGCACAATCTGCCCAAGACGGTCGAGGAGTATCTTGCCGAGTTTCCCGAATTGGCCGAGGCGGGCAAGGTCCCCTGCGATTTGATTTACGAAGAATTCCACATCCGCCGCCAATTGCCGCAGGCTCCCGATCCAGCCGATTATCTACGCCGGTTTCCGGCGCAAGAGGAGCAATTGCGGCGGATGCTCGACATACACGCCAATCACACGACTTCAACGGCCGTGGGCCGGCGCCGGCCGCCGGGCGACATCGGCAAACAGATAGACGACTTCGATGTGCTCTTGCGGCTCGGCGAAGGGGCGTTTGCTGCAGTCTACTTGGCCCGACAGCGTTCGATGCAGCGCTTAGTGGCGCTGAAGGTCTCGCGCGATCACGGCACCGAGTCGCAGACCTTGGCCCAATTGGATCATCCTTACATCGTCCGCGTCTACGATCAACGCATTCTCCCAGCCGAAAAGCTACGGCTGATGTACATGCAGCACGTTCCGGGGGGCACGCTTCAGGATTTAATTCAGTTTGCTCGCAACACACCAGTCTCGACTTGGACCGGCAAAACGGCATTGGCCGGGATCGACGCTGCTTTGGAACGACATGGCGAATCGCCAACCGAGTCCTCGAATCGACGGCGGCTTTCAATCGCAAGTTGGGCGGAGGCGGTGGCCTGGCTTGGGATGTGTCTGGCTGACGCGCTCGACTACGCCCATCGCCGTGGCGTGCTGCACCGCGACGTCAAGCCGGCCAACGTGCTCTTGGCGGCCGACGGTTCGCCGAAGCTGGCCGATTTCAACATCAGCTTCTCCTCGAAGTTGGACGGGGTTACGCCGGCGGCATACTTCGGCGGCAGCCTGGCCTATATGTCGCCCGAGCAGCTCGAAGCAAACGATCCGGACCATGAACGTCGTCCCGAGGACCTCGATGGCCGCAGCGACATCTATTCGCTGGCCGTGATGCTTTGGGAATTGCTGACCGGCACGCGGCCCTTCGGTGACGAGCGCGTCAGTGGAACTCTCACGGACACGGTGAAGCAATTGGCCGAGCGCCGCCGCGCCGGCGTGCCTCGCAACGCCATCGCTGCGTTGCCGCGCGATTTGCCGCCGGGGCTCGATCAGGCGCTGCTGACCTGCCTCGCGCCGAACCCCGCCGACCGCCCGGCGACCGGGGCCGATGCCGCGCGGCAATTCAAGCTCTGCTTGCAACCCCGCGTGCAGCGATTGCTCCGTCCGCGACCGGGCTCGCTGCGGCAGATGATGCGCGACTATCCGATTTGGGTTTTTGTTGTGGCAGGGGTGATTCCACACGTTGTTTTCAGCGTCTTGAACCTGATTTTTAATTATCTGTTGATCGTCCGAAAGCTAGCCGAAAACGCACCGAACATTAAAAGCGTGTTTTGGAATCAGGTGCTCACGGTCAATTCGATCGCATATATTTTGGGAGTCGCCTTGGCGGTCTATCTCGTGTGGCCGGTTATCAAGGCGGTTCGCGGCTACAGCCGAGCCAGTCCGCCAGATCGAGAAAGCCTGCCGGCATTGTGCCGTCGCAGCCTGGTGGTCGGGGACTACATTACTTGGCTCGGGTTCGCGCTATGGATCTTGTCGGGATTTGTCTTCCCCATTTGGCTGTGGCTTGTCGGAGAGCATGAACCGGACAAGACGCAGTACTATTGGTACTTCTTTCTCTCGCAAGTGATCTGCGGTTTGATTGCGTCGACGCAGACATTCTTCATGATCACGTTCGTATCGGTTCGCGGGTTTCATCCGCTACTGGTGCAACTGGATCGCATCGACCTGGAGGAAATTGCGCGTCTGCTGCATCTCGACCGGCGCGTCTATTGGTATTTCGGGCTGGCCGTCGCCGCGCCGTTCCTTGCCTTTGCGGTGTTTGGGATAATCAACATTGAGGGTACCCGATGGGCTTCGGTCGGTTTGGCAGCGATTGGGGGTGTCAGCTCCGCTTTGGTTTTCCAATTGCTGCGCGCGATTCAAGGTGATATTTCGGCCTTAGTCGCCGCGGTCGATCCGGAACGCGCCGCTCCTCAATCGACGATGGACTCGCTCGATTCGTTCTGGTCCTCGTCGCGCTGATCCGGACAAAGCGCCGTAGGGTGCGTCGAGCGCAGCGCTGACGCACCGCGAGTCAGTGAGCCCATCAGCGCGATTCTAAGCCGCTCACCGCGTCTGCTCACCGGTTCTCGGCGGCCTCCGCATGTCCGCCGCCGGAAGGATCGCCAAGACGGCGACAACGGGCGCGACGTCATCGACGGCGGTCGCGGCTTTCGCCGATCCGTGCGATGCGGCAAACGTGCGATCTTGCGCCGGGCGGCGTGGCTCGACGGTCGCGGACATTTCGTCCGCCGACAAACAGGCGTCAACGAGCGGTGGCGAAAGCCAGCCGCCATCGCTGGCATCCAGCGCCATTGGGTTTGCGTGCACTCTGTCGCCGATCTGGCGGGCGACGGCAGGGCCAACGGCAGGAAGCTCTACAAGATCCCCTTTGACGATCGGCAAGACCTCCCGCAACTCACTTCCTGGCCGAACTGCCGTGGAGTACTGAGTCGGCGCGACGGATACGTCGAACGCTCGAGAAGAGCCGTTCTCGGCGGACGCGATCGGATTTGAATCTGATGTTGCGCTCGTCGGCCGGATGGATGAAATCACCGCATTGAAGTCAGCACTCTCCGTCACGACCAACGCCGCCGTCACCCGCCCGCCGCGAACCAGGTGTGACGCGCCGCTCACGCCCGTATTGCCCGTCACCGGCGCTGCCGAGCCCGCCGGAACTCCGCTCACCAAATGCTGGATCACGAGATTGGCCAGGGGCGAGCCGAGCCCCGTCACCGCGTCGTACGCCGGCCCAGCGCTATAGCCGCCGTTGCTGCCGGAGGTGATGTCGTGATAGTCGGTTGCGGGCAGAGAATACAGCATCGATTGGGCGTTGCTGAGCGGTCCTAGTCCCTTGAGCGCCCGCCCCTGATCGGCTACGGCGATCAAGGCGGCCCATTGCGGCGCGCCGGCGCTCGTGCCGCCGATTTCGACCCAACCCGATTGCCCCCAATCGGGAAGCGAATCGTAAACGGCCATGCCCGTGTTGGGATCGGCATCGTAAGCGACATCCGGGCTTGCCCGCCAGCCGGTCGATTGAATGCGGCCTTGATACGCCGGCTCGGCCTCGTACGCCGCCACACCGCCGCTGCTGCCGCTCCAGCCGGTCTCGCTCGCATAGCCATTGGTCTGGGTGAGATTGAGCGTCGTGCCGCCGACGGACAGCACGTACGGCGAGACGGCCGGCCACTCGGGCGGCGAACCGTCGTCGCCGGCGGCTGCGACAAATGTCTCACCTGCATGACCGCGCCGCGCGAGGAATGCGGAGTCCCAAGTCGTTTCGCCGAGAAACTCACTTCCGCCCCAGCTCATGGAGATGACGCTCACGCCTGCCTGCACCTTCGCATGATTCACGCTCAGCAGCAAATCCGGGAAGCTATCCGAATTGGCCTCGACGAGCAAAAGGTTGGAGCCCGGGGCGATCGCATGGGCCCATTCCACGTCGAGTGCGATCTCGACCGACCAATCGGGGCTAGTCGCCGGCAAGGCGGTCGTGCTTCCCGTTTGGCTCTCGACTCGCAGCGTCGGCCCGTTCGGCTGATTGAACTGCGGCAATCCTAACTGCCGGTTGAAGGTTGCCGCGTCGGCTACGATGTTCGGATCGCTATAGGCATCGATGATGGCAATCGTCTGTCCCGCTCCGGTCGCCGCGACGGGCGCGCCGTGCAAATCCGTGAACGACACCTGATCGAAACCGTATGCCGCGCGAATCTGCGCCGGAGTGTAGCCGATCGGGTCCGGATTATTGACCGAAGCCGGATGAATCACAACATATTGGGGGCTCGCCGCGCTGCCGGCCGCGAGCAGATCGCGGTCTTCCAGTTGCTCGACTCCCAGCCGAATGCGGCGCTGATTCCGCGGGCTGGTGCGGCAAGTTTGTCGAGAAACCGAAGTCCGTACGCGCAGCGGTAGCCATCCTGCCATCGGTGGAATGCGCCTCCGTATTGGAACTTCGCTCGGAAAGAACTTCCGAAATCCCCCGAAATGAGACTGTCGGGGATTGTTAATTAGCGTTCCGTCGCACGTCGGTCAATGCGAACGGCGCAGCGCCGCGGCTATGCACCAGATAGGGAGATTGGGGAAGCTCCCGCCTCGCATTTTCACGCCAACCGTCTCACGTCTGTCCGACCCAAGTCGCATCAGCGAAGGCACTCCATTTTGCGCGAATCGCCTCGAATTGGGTTGTCGGGAGCGGGCCGGCGGCGACAACCGCCGCGTTCTCTCGCCATCGAGCGGGGTTCTTCGTGCCGACAATCGCCGTGCAAACCCCCGGCATACTGAGCGTGAATCGCAGAGAGATCGAGGCCGCTTTCTCCGGATCGGCGAGAAAGCCGTAGCCGAGCGTCTGCAATCGCTGCCAATAGACGCGGTGATATTCGACCTCTGGCGACTTTGCATACCGCCACGCCGCATTGGCGATCGGCCGCTTCGCGATCACGCCCATCCCGCGCTCGCGGGCTAGCGGCAGCGTCAAGTCGATCGCTTCCTGATCGGCGATGCTCAGCGACGTTTGCAGACTGTCGAACGTCCCGCACTCGACGGCATAGCGGGCCGCCTGGCCATCGCCGCTATAGCCGATATATCGCGTGTAGCCTTTGTCGCGAGCGCGTTGGAGCGCTGCGACTACTGCGCCCTTGCGCAAATCCTGCTCGGAACAACTGTGCAGATGCACTAGATCAAGCCGGTCGGTCTGCAATCGCTTGAGACTCCGCTCGATGCTCGCCAACAGCGATTCGGGGCGCCAGTCTGCCACTCCGGGCTTCTCCGGATGACCACACTTCGTAAAGAGATAGAAATCGTCGCGCCGCCCCGCCACGGCCGTACCGATCAGCTCTTCGCTCGCGAGATAGCACTCGGCCGTGTCGATCACATTCAGCCCGGCGTCGAGCGCGTCGTCGAGCAGTCGCACCACCACCTCGGGAGTCGCCTTTTCGAACCCGATCTCGGCGCCGCCAAATCCCAACACGCTCACCCGCATGTCCGTCATTCCGAATTGCCGCGTTTCCATGAGAGAATCTCCGGAGGGTCAACGGGCCGCAATCCCGCCCTTGGCAGCATACGGTCGTTGAACGTTCGCGGCAACATCGTGCTGAGTCTCGTGCCCGATCAAAGCGGCGCTGCTATACTGCATGGCGTTTTGGCGACCGACGCACCGACTGCATCTAATCGAGGAAAAGAATGGCGCGCGATTCCAGCCCACGCAGGGACGCTCCGCGGCGAGTTGCCGCGGCGGTGAATTGCGTCTCACGATTGCTATATGCATCGCTCCTCGTTTGCGGGTTCTGCCAAGCGCAACAACCCGCGCCGGAACGGCAGCTTTCGCCGCAACAGGCAGAGCGACTCCAAGAGGGCGAGAAGTACGCCCGCGAAAGCGGTCAGCTTCGCGATTCGGGAAAACTGGCGGAGGCCATCGAAACAGGAAAGAAAGCGCTGGCCATCTATCGCGAAGTGCGGGGCGACACAGACAACGATGTAGCCAGCGGCCTGGAATTCCTCGGCGACATGCTGGCGAAGCACGGAGACTTTGCCGCTGGGCGAAAGGCACTCGACGAGGGTCTGGCAACAAGGATCAAGCTTTTTGGCAATGTGCATTGGCAGGTGACCGACGCCCGGTTGACTTTGGATCACCTGCTTCTCATTGAAAAACTGACTCCGGAGCAACGCCAAAAGCTTGCCGATGCGGAAGAATTGAATGCCAAGGCCGCGACGCTTTTAAGGTAGGGCAAGTATCGCGATGCCCTGGCGCCGTCGCTGGACGCTTTGGAGACCGAGCGGCAGATCCTTGGCGAAAAGCATCGCGATTTTGCGGTCAGTCTGTTCAACCTGGGTCAACTCTACGAGCACATGGACGATTATGCGAAGGCCGAATCGTTGTTGCAGCAGGCAATTCAAATCGAAAAGGA
>DASZFO010000187.1 GCA_035939775.1 Pirellulales bacterium
AACTCAATCAGGATTCTTGATCTGGCTTCGGCGGCGATCCTTCCTTGAGCAACTCGGCCATGTAGTGGCGTTCGCCATTCCATTCATATAATTCCACGCCGCAGATTCGGCAAGGAATGCCGCCTTTATTTCGCGCTGGTATCGTTTGTTCGGTGAACCAGTATTCACTTCCGCAGTTCTTGCACGTGACCTTCATGCTCCCATCATACTCGACCGCGCATTAAAAAGCCGCCCAGAATTGGCCGCAGCAACGAAGGCAGCATGATGCGGCCGCCTCGTCCCCGACCGCGGGCAGCCGGAGCAAGGGATACGCGTGGCCGCGAAAGTCAGGCGCGCCGGCCGGCACGTCAGCGATGAATGTTTCCTGCGATAGCCGCTCAAGCCCGTGCTTCTAATCGGCCGATAGAAATAGATGGACACCCAAGATGCCCCGTTGAACTCCAGCTCGGTTCAGCGGGGTTTTTAATGCGCCCTGTGAGCGGTTGGACTTGGCAGTCGCGATCTCCGCCGCCCTCTCCAGCCGGTGAATCGTCGGGCGGGATTCTCATCGTCTCACGGTTGTCGCGGCTGGACGCGGGGCGGCGGGATTCTTGGTTCTGCCATCGACTATACGAACGGAGCCGACTCATTCCCAATTGGGCGAATTGCTTGCCAATCGCTTCGAGGACTTCGTACAATGGGCGTGAATGAAAGGGGATACCCGCTACGTGCGAGTAAACCGTCCGGGCGAATACGAATTAGGCGCCAAACATCGTAACAGGGGGTTTAACCATGCCGCGACGACTTCTGGTCCTTTCGATTGTCTGGGGCATACTGATGTCGAGCAATTCCATTGCGCGAAGCGAGGATAACTCCGTCAAACGAGATACTTTGACAAAGCTGGACGGAGCGTGGCGACTCGTTTCGTATAAACCCGCGGGTTCCGGCGAGTACGTCGACTTTCCCGACGGCTGGCAGCAAATCAAACTGGTGGTTGACGGCCGCTTCGTTTGGACGCTCGCTAACGACGGAAAAGTCTCTCGCTCGGCTGGAGGTAAATGCGTCACTCTGGGCGATGAATACACCGAACAAATTGAGTTTGTTAGCGACCAGAGCGACGAGTGGATGGTCGGAAAAACAGGCGCGTTTACGGTCAAGCTGGACCAGAACAAATTGTATCTCGATGGTGTGATAAAGTCCGACAAGGGGGTCGCCAAGATCACAGAAATCTGGGAGCACGTCAAGTAATCTCCGGTACAGTGCGAACCCGCTGGGGCTGATGTGCTTTTTTCGGTTCCATTCCCAAGCTCGACAGCACCGTCGTGGCGTATCTCTCTTCATAGAGCTGGACCAAGGCAGTTTTTGCTGCAACGGCTCGATTTGCATCGCCGCATTATCCCCGACCGCGGGCGGCCGGAGCAAGGGATCGCGGGGCCAAGGCAGCCGCGATCCCAGCCGTTGGGCCAACGCATCGGCGGGCGGGATTCTCAACGTCCCAGGGTTGACGCGGCCGGACGCGGGCGGCTGGATTCAGAGCGATGCTCGCCATACCAGGACGAATCACCACAGCCTGCCCCATTGAAAACTGCATCTCGACAATGCTTTCCGAAGATCCGCTATCGCGGCATCGCTGACGTCGGTAAGGCCCAGGTCCAGTGTTTGCAACGACATTAACCCTTTCAAGTTTGAAAGTCCCGCGTCGCTGATCTTGGTCATCCGCAAGTCCAGGTTCTGGAGTTTCGTCAACCCTTTGAGGCTTGCCAGTCCAGAGTCGGTGACTCCCGTTTGATACAGATACAGCGATTTGAGTTCGGTCAACCGTTTGAGGTGTTCAAGTCCCGTATCAGTCACCTCGGTCATCCCCAGGCTCAGCTCCTGGAGATGGGTCAACGCTTCCAGATTCACCAGACTTGCCTCTGAGAACTTGGTGTTCGCCAGGTACAGCGTTTTCAGCTCCACCAATTCCTTGAGCTTCGCCATCGCATCGTCGCTGACGGTCGTGCCCGGCGATCCGAACTGTACATTTTCGACCTCACTGAAGAAGTTCTCGCCAAGCAAGCCGCGCAGCCAATCTGGTCCCGGTGGTTTCTCATTCCCGTGCTCCATCTGGTAGTCGTACCATACACTGCCGCCCGATCTCAAAATCGCCTCCGCCGCATCCAACTCCTTGCGCTTGCGCTCGATCTTTTTCCCTAGCCAACCACACGCGACGGCGCAAATCATCGTGAAGATCAGCAGCGTCCGCAGGCTGAATTGGAACCATCGGCGATTGCGTTTCGGCGGCTCGCTTTGCATTGCCGCATTATCCCCGACCGCGGGCAGCCCGGGCAAGGCGACCGTGCGCTACGGGAGCTGAGATCCTCGCCGCCTTTGGCTCGCAGAAATCCGCCGCCTTGGAAAAGTGATAGCCCTGCCCCGGCCCTGCCGACGCTATTGCTCAGCTTGGCAACTTCGTACAATTGCTCCCGTCACTTCTAGAGCGCTGCGCGGAGTTGCTCAAATGCAGGATCTAGCACCGGTTTTTCTTGGCTGCATTGTCGGTTTCCTCTCCTGGTTCATCGTGCGCTGCTTGGCCATGGGTTTCTTCACCGTCGACCAGAACGAACGGGCCGTGAAGACCTGGTTCGGCCGGGCCGAACGCATTGGAACCGCGACCACTCTCGATGACCCCATCGCCGAATCTCTTCAAGCCGAGCAACGTCAACGCTATTGTTATCCGCAGGTTCGCGTCATTCATTCGGGCGGACCGTATTTTAAATGGCCCTGGGAAAAAGTTCACAAGGTCACCATCGCCACGCAAACGATGAACATGGCCTACGATCCTGAAAGCCCCAAAGCCAACGCCCAGGGCACCGTCCTCGAAGCCGTCACCAAGGATCAACTCAACACGGGCCTTAAAGGCCAGATTCGCTATCGGATCTCCGAAAAGAATCTCTACGCCTATCTCTTCGGTGTAAATTACCCGATCGCGCACGTGATGGGGTATTTCGTCTCGATCCTGCGCGAACGCATCGCGACCTTTGAAGCGCCGGCTCCGAAGCAGTTGCCCGGAGCCGCGGCGAAGCCGGACGCCGTAACGGCCGCCATCGGCATCTCCATCAACGACCTCCGCAAAAACCTGAGCGACATTAACGACCACATGTCTCGCGAGTGCGCTTCATCGGAAGCCCGCTATGGAATCACCCTCGACGCCTCGCTCATCACCGGTATTGATCCGCCCCAGGATGTCGAGTCGGCGCTGGCGGCCATTAACACCGCGTATAACCAGGTCTCCTCTGACATCAGCCTCGCCCAGGCATCCGCCGACCAGAAAATCGTCCAATCGAAACGCGCCGTGGAAATCGAAACTCTCAAGGCCGAGGCCGAAGTCGAGCCTCTGATGGCCATGGCGACGCAACTGGCCGAATTGAAGAAAAGCGGGCCGGACGTTCTGAGCGCCTATTTGCGCAATGTACGCCTCAAGCTCTTCAGCGAGTCCCGCCGCGTAATCCAGGAGGCGAACCATGATTGACTTCGCCATCGCGGCCGGCGCGACATTTATCGGCCTGTTTGTTTTAGTCCCGATTGCTCTCGGTCTGGCTCGCCTGTTTGGTTTCTACACGGTCGTCTGGGAACGTCAGTGCAAGGTCTATGTGCTATTCGGCAAGGTGATCGGCCAGTTGGACGAACCCGGATTGCATTTCCTGTGGCCGAAGCTTGGCCTGCGCTCGTTGATCGTCAATTTCTCGGGACGCTGTTACGTCCTGGACATGCGGCTCGACCAGGAATATCTCCGGAGCACGCCGGTCAACTCCGAGGAAGGCGCGCCGATGGGGATCGGAATCTGGTACGAAATGTACATCAGCAATCCGGTCGCCTATCTCTTCAAGAACGCCGACCCCCGCGGCTCGTTGGCCGCCAACGTCGGCAACGCCACCGTCCGCTGTCTAAGCAATATGAAGCTGGCGGAGATGCTCGAGAATCGTCACGCCATGAGCCTGACCGTGCGCACCGAGGTCTCCCCGCAGTCCGAGGAGTGGGGTTACAAGCTCGGCTCCGTTTACATCCGCAAGGTCCATTTTCGCGACGTGGGGATGACCCAGCAGATCGAGGAGAAAGTGGTGAACCGCCTGCGTCAAGTCACCAGCGCCATCAAGCAGGACGGCGCCAACCAGGTGAGCATCATCACCAGCACGGCCGAACGCCAGGCCGCGATCGAATTCGCCAAAGCCGCCGCCATGCGCCCTCAAATTGTGGGCGTAGCACTGCAGAGAATCTCCCAGGACCCCGAAATCTCTAAAACCATGTTCGAGATTCTCGAAACTCAGAACATCATCGAAGGCAAAGCCGAGATCACATTGGTGCCACGCAACCAAAAGCTGCTCGGCGAATTCATGGCCGCCCAGGAAAACACATCCGCCTTCGCCGCAGCGCAAAAAACGCAGTAAATGCAGAGCGGAGTGGGTGAAAGTCGTGCGCAGGCTGGCCGCGTCGTCTCGGGGTTTTGTCGCCGGGCTATTTTACAGTCGTTGAGTTGGCCTGGGCCTCCGACTGCCGCTTAAGAGCACTTAGTTGAAGGATCGCGCGGTGAAGTTCTTGGCCAGTCACATCCAGCCTCCGTTTTGCGTCAGCCTCATTTTGCCGCGCTTCATCCCGTTCGCGGATCAATCGCTGGCGATCTTGCACAACCCAAGTGACAGTTGCGGACAGCATCGCCAGCAGCGTGACGCCGATCAGCAGCGAGCGCAAGCTGAATTGAAACCAGCGATAATTGCGTTTTGACGGATCAACATTAAGTGGCTCGCCTTCCATTGCCGCATTATCCTCGACCGCGGGCGGCCCGAGCAAGGCCGCGCGGGAGCCACGATCCCGGCCGCCCGCTGGCACGCCGGGCGGCTGAATAATCGGCGGGGCGGTCGGTACTTCGCTACGGTCAACACGACGATCCCGGCGATAAGCAGAATGACGCTGCTTGGCTCAGGGACACTTGCCACGCGGAAACCGATGCCGTTGCCCACAGCCACCGGATTGTCGGCGTTGCGGTTGGAGGAACGCAGGACGAACGAGGGGTCGAAGCACGACCCGCCACGCACGCCACGCGACGAAACGTCGAACGCGGATTCATTCCATTGCTGCACGTCGCCTCCTTGATCGAATGTGCCATACGGCCCCGGCGAGGCGGCAAATGCGCCGACCGAAGTCAGATGGTTCGTCGGGTCAGTGTTGTTAAAGTTCGCGTTGTTTTTGCCGGTCGCGGAAAGCACGTTGCTCGGCGTGCTGTTGTTCTGCGTCGGGAAAAGCCAGTAACCCGCGTTTGTGCCACCCCCCTTGTAATACGCGGCCTTGTACCATTCGTCTTCCGTGGGGATGAAATCGGTCGCGTTGAGATTCCGCGTGACGGCCATCAAGGCGGTGGTCGAGGTCGCGCCGTCGAGCGTGTAGGCACCCGACTCGGTCGTGCCTGGTCCTTCCACGTCGGTCGGCTGGCCATTTTGTAGCCAGTTGGCGAACCGGGCCGCATCGCCCCAACTGACCCAGTTCACAGGGAAGTTTTCGTGGCCGGCGACGACGGAATAGCTGTAATTTCCTGAGGCGCCGCTCTGGTTGATTCCAGCGCGGGCGGGGCCGCTCGCCATGAAGGAGTTGTAAAGCCCATACGGATCGGCAGCGGCCACGGCGTTCAGAAAGGCGGCGTATTGGCTGGTCGTGACATCGTACTTGCCGATTTGGTAGGCATAGCTGACCGCGCCGTAACCGTTGGAATCGGCCGCGTTGCCCGGATCGCCGACGGGGACCATCGCGACGTTAATCAAGCCAGCCCGCACCGAGCCGACCATCGTTACCGCGAGAATTGCGAGGGAGCAGAGTTTGGCCGCTTTAGATGCGAAGAATCGGTGCATTAGCGAGCTTTGTCTCGTAAGGGTTTGCCGACGCCGAGCAATCACACGGCAGTTGGCATCGTAACCACGCGCCGGGCGCGAGTCAATTTGCTCGTCGCGCCACCGACGATCCAGGCCGATGGGCCAACGTATCGGCGGGCTGAATTCTCAAGTCCCACGGTATGCGCCCGGATGCGCTGAGGCTCGATAACGGGCGTATTCAATCGGCCGGAATCTCAGATTTCCGTCGCGGCGCACCCGGAAAGCATTATAATTTCGTCCGTTCCCTCCACTATTTGTGGCGGCCTTATTCACCAGGAGGCGGATCATGTCATTGCAACGCCGAAATCATGGGTTCACGCTTGTCGAGCTAGAAGCGGTAATCGTCATCGTCGGCATGATCGTCGCGCTGTTGCTGCCGGCTCTGGCAGCCTCCGCGGCTCAGGCAAATCGTGTCGCGTGTGAAAACAATTTGCGACAGCTTGGGTTGGCCCTGGCGAATTTCGAATCTGGCCAGAAGAAATTCCCGACGGTCCAGTTCAACTTCTCTGCCGCCGCGGCAGCGCCTGAGGATTGCCGCCCGGCGGATGCGAGCGGCGGCAATTCGACGACTGGCTATAGCTGGATTATTCGGATTCTTCCTCAACTCGAAGAGAATAACTTCTATTCTAACCTCTCCGATAAATCCAACCGCTTTTCGATTCAGAACGGCCCGTTCGACCCCAGCCTAGTGACGCGCACCTGCGCCACGCAGCACGTCTCTTGCGCGCCGTTGTTGACCGCGATCTGTCCCGATTGGGCCGGCAATGCGTATACGCGCAACAAAATGGCGATTGACGCGGGGCGCGCTGCTAATCCCGACGAACCGGCAGAGCAAGGAGCGCCCGAGTATGCGGCGGTCGATGCGGCCACGCCGGGCACCGGCGATGAGTCGTTCAAAGGGCGGGTCGGGGCGACCTGCTACAAGCCCATGGTCGGGACTCACATGGTTAAGGGAATGCCGATAGAGAACGGCGGGATGGCCCTCGGCGGCGGGCAAGGACTGACATTTCAGGACTTCGGCGATGGCACTTCCAAGACGATCCTTCTCGCCGAATCGAAGGAATGCGGCTATGCCTCTTGGTACGATGGCACGTTGAATTGGCTGGTCGGCAACGATCCCAACCAACCGGCGCCGGGGGCGGACGACAAACCTCCCTGGACCAACGCCGCCGTGGCGCTCAACAAGGGATTCGACCCGAAGGACGCGAACTCCGTCCCTTATATGAAAAAGGACAATTCGAGCAACAAACCGCAAAACGACATCTGGTGGGGACCATCGAGCGATCATGCCGGCGGAATCGTCTATCACGTGTTCGCGGACATACATACGCTCGGCATCACCGAAGCCTGCGACCCTCCCACGTATCTTGCACTAATCACGCGCGACGGCAGCGAGCGGATCGACGATACGAAGATCAAGTGATCGCCATACTCGACCGCTCTTGCAAGTCCCACGGTTGCCGCGGCCGGACGCGGGGCGGCGGGATTTTGGGTGGTTACGCCGGGTCAAGCTGCCGTTGCTCCAACTCAACTGGCGTGGAGCCACGGACACCGGGGACTTTAATCATCACGACGGCTCTGCCGTTGAGGTCAGACACTAGGTCAACGACGCCAACGAAATCCTTGAACGTACCCTCGTCGATGCGCACGCGGTCCCTTTTTTTGAAACGATTTGATTGCGGATCAGTTTCCATCGCCGCATTATCCCCGACCGCGGGCAGCCGGAGCAAGGTTGGCGTGGCGAGACGCTAGCCTATCCGACAATTCCCGCCACAGATTTTTTAATTCCTTGGGTGCGGAGCCGAAACTCCTCGGGACTTGATGCGGCGTGACAGCCGGTTTCCAGATC
Source organism: Pirellulales bacterium (assembly GCA_035939775.1). NCBI lineage: Bacteria > Pseudomonadati > Planctomycetota > Planctomycetia > Pirellulales > Pirellulales bacterium. Next base: position 7,729 of record DASZFO010000187.1, read on the forward strand.
AATAAGTCCCTGCGAGAAGAGCTGGAACAGGCTCTCCAGAAGGCTCACCATTCCCTCGCTGCACTGGGCGATCACGTCGCTCAGTTGAAAATCTTTTCCCTCGCTAATGAGTTTTTGAACGATCGGCGTGGCGACAAGGACCTCAACCGCCGGCACCCGCTCGACGCCCTCGGCGCTCGAGCTAACTAGCCTTTGCGACACAATGCCCCGCAGATTGAACACGAGCGACTGTCGAATGGCCGCGCGCTCGTCCTCGGGAAGGAGGCTCAGCACGCGATCAATCGTTTGGGCGGCGCTGGATGCATGCACTGTTCCGAAGACGAGGTGCCCTGTGTCCGCAGCCTGCAAGGCGGCCCGAAACGTCTCGGGGTCGCGCATTTCGCCGACGAGGATGACATCTGGATCCTCGCGCATCAGGGCTCGCAATGCCAACGCAAAGTCGGGAACGTTCACGCCCACCTCGCGCTGATTGACAAGCGACTTCTTGCTCTCGTGCAGGAATTCAATGGGGTCCTCGATCGTGACGATATGTTCGCTGCGCGTGCAATTGATGTGCTCTAACAGGGCGGCGATGGTACTGCTCTTGCCGCTGCCCGTAATGCCGGAGACCAGCACCAATCCCTGTTCCAGCTCCGCGAGCTTTGCGACCTCGGGCGGCAAATGTAATGATTCGAAACTGGGTATCTTTCGGGGAACAACGCGCGCGGCGACGGCAAGGCCCGACTCCTGCCGAAACACGTTAATCCGAAATCGAACTTGGCGATCCAGATCGTAGGCAAAGTCCACAGAGCCTTGTTCGAGAAGGCGTCGCCGCTGATCTTCCGACAGGAGCGATAGCACGCGAGCCTCGAACTCTTCGGTGGGAGCCGGTTCGCGTTCAACGCGATGCAACTCTCCATCCACTCGAACTCGTGGCGATTCGCCTGCCTTCAGGTGCAGATCGGACGCCCCAAGCCGCACAACGCCACGCAAGAAGGAGTCGATCTCGGTCGAGCCTCGGCGGGGTCGCGTATGATGAAATGTTGCCGCCGCCGATTCGTGGTCAGCAATTGGAGCCAGAGAGTCGGCGATATTGTCGGTTGACATGGACAGACCAGTTCGGTGGAAATTGCCGACCGCTCTCACTTCCTGAGCTGGCGCTCCGCCGACCATCGGCGCATGCGGTTTCGGGCGGCTCGATTTGCATGGCCGCATTATCCCCGACCGCGGGCGGCCGCGGCAAGCGATATGGCGGGCCGGAAGTGTCCCGCGATCGTGGTGGTCGCCCAGCGATGGCTGGCAACTCACCGGGGGCGCCAATCAAACTTCAGGAACGCCACGAGGGCCGCAAGGGATACGGCGATCACAATGATGCAGCCAATCGAACAAGCTCGACCAAGATTCTTCTTCTCGGCGTCGAGTCGCGTCTTGCTGACCCATGCAGCTTTGAGGGATTCCTGTGCAAACTCAATCGGTTCTTTCGCCTTGACCTTCGCTGCCACTGCTTTCAGTTGTTCGCCGCTGAGAAAGTGGTCCGTAACCAACAAGTGCTTGGTAAGGCTCTCATCGTCTTCTGGCTCGTAGCCACATTCTCTGCAACGGATGAAAGCGCCGTGCTTGAAGGAGCCGCAGTTAAGGCAGACTGTTACAGTCATTGCGAGATTAGGTCGCCGAACAACGTCCGCAGGCTGAACTGAAACCAGCGGCGTTTGCGTTTCGGCAGGTTGGCTTTGGTCGGCTCGGTCTGCATGGCCGCATTATCCCCGACCGCGGGCGGCCGGGGCAAGCGATCGTTTTGGCATCGGGACAAGCCGGCCTGACGCGGGCAGCACGAGCAAGCGATAGTCGCTTGAGCGGCTTTTTCGTTGGCCCGCGGGTCGCGATGCTCGTCTTGATCGGCACGATGAGCACAGCCTGAAATGGCAACGCTGTGACAAACGCCATTAGCATTGCGAAAACAAAAAGACGATCGTGATGAATCGCCTCAGGCGCTACTCAAGATTGTCGCGACCTCTATTGGCGATTTCTGTCGCTGGCGACTTGTATGGATTCTCGTCGCCAATCGCCGGCTGCGGCGAAGCCGGTTTTTCATCGGCCTGACCACGCTGTTCCTGCTCGTCCTCCTTCGGCCGATAACAAAGAATCGCCAAGAGGATGCCCGTGCCGACCACGAGAACCATCGCCGTGAGACCGTCCCGAAATCTGAATCGCCACACGACAAGGCAGAGATATGCGAACAGCGTGACCATGACGAA
>DASZFO010000188.1 GCA_035939775.1 Pirellulales bacterium
GACTTGCATCCGGGAAGTCCAAGCGGAGGTCTTCTCGCCGGAAATCAGGGCGACCACGGCCACGCCGCTCATCTTGCGGCTTTCCGCCTGCCGTGTCATTTCCCCTAGGGCGACTTCCGCCGCTTTGTTGAACTTCGCGGCAATTTCGTCGGTCAACGGTGTCGCTGCACGCACGGAGGCGTTTGTAGTTGGCGCCGGCCTGGCTTCGTCGCAATGGCCGGGACTGGCTTGTGCCAAGAGGCTGGCAGCGGCAAGCAAGGCGAACATGAGGGAAGATTGAGTGAGTGGGATATTCATTTTCAATGTCTCTGGTAAAGGGATACGGAATTGCCAGCAGCCTCTGACACCCTAACCCGAAGAGTGAGCACGGACAAGTCGTCGTAGCCGCTTCGCTAGCCGCCGATATCGCCCGCCGACGACCGGCTCCTTCCATTCGCTCACTTGGCCCTCGGCAGGTCGACGGCATCCAGGTCGAAGGAATAACCCTTCGAGGCCGGATTCTTGCCCGCGATCGTCAAGCGGAGGCGATTCTTGCCGGCGATGAGGTCGTGCGTCCCCAATTCGAGGCCGCCTGCCGGACAAAGGCGGCCTGAGTATAGATCGAATTCGGCGGGCAGCGTCGGGTCGAGGAAACGGGGACGCGACTCGTTTCTGATTTGAGTCGCGTCCCCTTTGTTCTCCGAAAGATTTTGCGGGAACTACACCGGTTTCAAGCGCCTCATCAGGTAGCTTGCGGCTCGCGAGGTCTGATGAATGAAGCACCAAATGAAACAGCCGATGCCGAACAACATCGCGACGATTGTTGCCCATCCCCACGCATCTGTCCCGGGAGATTCAAAATGCGGTTCAAAAGGCCTGCCGGGCGCGAATCCCAGGTCAACTATCCATTTTTGCACGATCGATCGCTGCTTCAGTATGGTGAGCACGACTGCCACCACGGCAAACCAAACTCCCAACGCTCGAATCGAAAACTGCCAGCGTTTCGGCTTTCGGAGCCAAGCTTCCATGACCCACATCACAGAAATAACCAGCAGTAGCGACACAAGAGAGTCAAATGCGAGCGATGGAAAGTGCCACGCGTATTTAAATGTCGGCCGGTCGGCAGTGGGCGGAATCGTCATTACGCCAGATATGATTTGTTTCTCAAAGACGGCCGGCCAACCGAAATAACACTCCACGACGTAGGTCCCACCCGGTGGGACACCGTTTCTGGCAAGCGGACCAAACTGGCGTACCACCTGGCAATAGGCGAGCGCCGTGCATTCCAACAGAACGGCGATCCAGGTGAGGAAGTGGAGGCGATACCAGCGGCGCGGCTGAACTGAATTCATGGTGAAACTCTAACCGCCAGGGCTCAGAACTGGGTCGGAACTCAGGCCCGCAAACGTTTGCCGGACGAGTTCTTCTCGCCGATCGCGAGGAAGTCGAGACGCCAGCGCGATGCCTTGAGGGGTTGCATTGGTACGATGCGTGCCCACCGGGGCTAATCCACGCGCCATTCGAGAATGCCGCCCGACCAGTTTGGTTGAAGCTGCACTTCGATTCGCAATGCCTTGGTTTGGACCGGGTCAAAACTAACGCGATTGAATCTGTCAATCTCGACGGGGTAGCCGGCCGCGTGAGGGACTGGCTTCCACTCATCGCTGGGCGTTCGATAAAGCAGTCGCCAACTCTGCGGCACTCGGCAATGGGCTTTAAGTCGCCGCTCGTCCCACCAATACACTTCGACGGACGAGACTTTCTTGGGCCGCTCAAAGTCATATTGCACCCATTCTGTCGTGCCGCGATGGTCCCACCACGTAAACCGCGGTATCGTCGTGTCATCGGAAGCCGCCGGGTCAAGCTGATCATTGAGCGCGGAGACGGTGTCGAGTTGCCAGCAATGCGATGCCGATGGCGTCGCACGACTGGCTAGCGTGGGCGGGGGCAACGGCTCGGCCTTATCCTTCGTCTCGGCGGCCCAGACCAGCATTTCGCTCGGCGTCCGATTGGCGTTCGCAAAGTACGGGATCGCCGTGAATTCAACTTCGCTAAGGCCGGCGTAACGATCGGGCGCGAAATAGAGCTTGTCGGGCGGGCTGGTTCGATGCAGGGCCAAGGCCGAGCCTTTGATGATCGTTACTCCGCCGAGCAAATCCATCCGCCGCTCGGTGCGCAATTCCGCCTCGGACGGAATGACGAGATTGCGAACGTGACCGCCATTGTCCAGCCCTTCGAGGCAATAGATGATCGGACCGCGCTGGAATGCCACGCGGCCGATGTCGGCTGCGACCTTGGGATGCGCTTTGATGCGCTCGACGGGCATCGGCAGCGACAGCGCGATTTCATCCCCGCGTTGCCACCGTCGCCGCAGTCGAGCGTAGCCGCTCACTCTGTCGACGGTGATGAGCGATTTGCCGTTCAGTCTTAGTGCCGGCTCGCGGCACCAAGCGGGCAGCCGCACGTTGACGGCAAACTCGGTTTCCCGCTCTGGCGCCACAGATATCTTAATCTCGCCGTCCCACGGATAATCGGTTGTTTGACGAAGCTCGACCTTCGTCCCGCTGAAGGTCAATTCCGCGCGGCTGCCTACAAACAAGTTGACGTAAACAGCATCCTGCTCTTGAGCGTAGATGAGGCCCGGCAGGGCGCCCATCATTTTCAAAAACATCGGGGGACAACACGGGCATGCGTGCCAGCTCCATCGCTGATGGTTGGCGCGAGCCTCCAACGGGTTTTCGTAGAAGTAGGAATCGCCTTTAAGCGAAACGCCGCTGAGGACGCCATTGTAAAGCGCGCGTTCGAGTTCGTCGGCGTAACGTGCGTCGGCGAGCGCCAAGCACATGTTGTGATGAAAGAACCCGCCGCCAACGGCGGCACAAGTCTCGAGATAGCCGCTATTCGGCAATTCGTAATCGGCGCCGAATCGTTCCTGATCGGCCGATGACCCGAGCCCGCCGGTAATATACATTCGACGATCGACCATGTTCTCCCAGAGCCGCCGGGCTTCTGTCAAATAATCATCCCGGCCGGTCGCCAGCGCCGTGCTGACCAAGCCCGTGCAGAGCAGAGTAGCTCGGACGGCGTGGCCTTCGATCGTCTCTTGCCGCAATACCGATTTGTCGTCCTGCGCATAGGCGCCGTAGTTCACCCGGCCGTCATGGTTGCCGCGGTTATCGATCCAAAACTCGGCAAGCTTGAGGTAGCGCTTTTCCTCGACGGGCGCCGCAACATCGGCCTTCAGACCCGGCTTCTCCCGAAAGAGAGTGTACAGCTTGACCAGCGCCTCTTCGCCGAGTGAGTGCCCTGGCACAATGTTCTTTTTTGGCGGCGGCCCCATGACGTCGGCCATGTGGTTGGCCAGTTTAACGGCGACCTTTAACAATCGCGTCTTGCCGGTGGCGCGGTAGTAGTGGATTGCCGCTTCAATCAAGGCTCCGGCGTTGTACACGTCGTGCTGTGCGACATCGTTTCCTCCGTTGAGGCCCCATCGTCTCTGAGGGGCCATCAACTGCGTCCAAGTGTTCAAATAGCCATCCGGGTCTTTGTCTGCCGCGGCTGCGATTCGCTCGATATAGCCATCGAGCCGCTCTTCGAGCGACGGGTCAGAATGTTCGGCTAAGAAATCGGCGCTGGCGCGAATCATTTCATAGACAAGTCCGTCATACCATTCTGGTCCAGCATGTCCGCCGATTTTGCCATCCCGCACGCGGTCGAAATTGTTGATCGCCCCGCCGCGGTCTTTTTCGAATTTCGTTAGGCAATCCGGAATGGTGACCTCACGCCAAATTTTTAACTTCGGCAGCCAGAAATCGTCGTCAATGGTCACCTGTTGAACGGGAACTGCTGTGAGACGATGCGGCCGAGGATCATCGGCCAAGGCAGAACGTCCAGCCGCCAGGACGATCAACACACAAAGTCGTTTGTCCATAGCTTTCCGCAGTCTGGGGTTAGTTCGCTCGGATTATGTCATCGAGACTTGGCGGAGAAAAGGTGATAGCCGCGAAACAAGGGCAATCTAGAAAGACCCGCGAGCCGATGCTGCGATGATGGAGTCTCGGTCGGCCAGCCGTGGCGGCGCTGGCGCCCGGGCAGAATTCGGGCATTCCCCGGCGATTTTGTCAGGCGGTCTCAGACGATAATGCTCGTCAGGCTTTGAAAGCCGGGGTCGGAGCGGATGGGGTCGAAGTCGGATTCCTTTTCGGCGAGTTGACGGAATTGCGGATCCATCGAGAAGGCTTGCGTCAGGTATTGGAGCGCCAGAGGCGCGTTGCCCGCCAGGCTCCAATAGCAGGCCAGATTGTAATGGAGCAGAGCCCGTTGCGGATCGACCGATAGGGCCTGATCGAGAGCATCAATCGCCAGATCGATCCGGCCGATCCGCTTATAACACCAGCCGAGGGCCAGCCATGTTTCAAGATTGGTCGGCTCGGCCTCGCCTGCTTTCTTAAGCG
>DASZFO010000189.1 GCA_035939775.1 Pirellulales bacterium
GAAGCAGCCCGATTGTTCGACGGTCTAACGCGGAAATCGCAGGACCTGGCAAACCTCTCACTCGGGTCCGTAGAGCCGGGGCATGAGGAAGAGCATCGACGGCGGTTGGCCCTATTGAGCGACGAGGTCGAGCAGGCCGAGCGATCGCTGGCCGCCGCCAGCCGTGAATTCCGCCGCGACTTGGACGGGCAAACGCGCACGCCGGCCGACCTTCAAAAAGCGCTGCCGGCCAACGCCGTGCTGGTCGATTTCGTCGAGTACAAGCACTTCACTCCACCGACTGAAAAGGTCAAGCTTCGCCGCTGGGAACCACACCTTGCGGCATTCCTGGTCCGGCGCGAAAAGCCGCTCGAGCAAGTCGAGCTGGGCCCGGTCGCTCCGATCGAGCGCGCGATTCAATCCTGGCGGAGGAAGTTCGTGCCGCTCGCGACCGACGAGCTGCCGGACCTGAGCGTCCCGCGAACGGCGGACGACGACCAGGATCCGGGCCGCCGGTTGCGCGAGCTGATTTGGGACAAGCTTCAATCGCGACTCACCGGCGCGCCGGTCGTGTTGATCTCGCCGGACCGCGCGACGGCCCGATTTCCCTGGCCGGCGATGCCCGGAAAAGAACCGGGGACTTATCTCGTCGAAGAGACGGCGGTCGCCGTCGTGCCGATCCCAAGATTGCTTGCGGAGCTGGGTCACGACAAGCCGGCAGGCGCTGGCGCGAGCGCCGCCAAAGACTCGGCCCCTGAGCAGTCTCTCTTGCTCGTCGGCGACGTGAATTACGATGCCAATCCGGGACGGGCGTCCGCGGGTACGATCGCGCAATCCGCTCCGCGCGGCACTCGCGCCGGGCAACTGCTCCACTGGCCGCCGCTCGATGGCACTCGCACGGAAATGGCCACGATCGCCGATTCCTTCGAGCAGCAGTTTCCCGACGGCCGACTCGACAAGCTCCGCGGCGATCGGGCGACGAAGGCAGCGCTCATCGGCAAGATTTCCGACCACCGCTACGTGCATTTGGCGACGCACGGTTTCTTCGCACCGAAGGAGTTGAAATCCGCGCTCGGCGTCGCGATGGGTGCGGAAAACCGCGGCGCTGGCGGCGCGACTTCGCTTCGCGACGTTGCTGGCTATCCGCCAGGGCTGCTTTCCGGCGTCGTTCTTGCCGGAGCGAACCGGCCGGCCGCGGAAGGCAATGACGATGGCATCCTGACGGCCCTCGAAGTCTCGCAACTCGATCTGCGGCGCGTTGATCTGGCCACGCTCTCGGCCTGCGAAACGGGATTGGGCGAATCGGCCGGCGGCGAGGGGGTGCTCGGCTTGCAGCGGGCCCTTCAAATTGCCGGGGCGAAGAGCGTTGTGGCCACGCTCTGGCGAATCAGCGACGACGCCAGCCGCGCGCTAATGAGCGATTTCTACGATAACCTCTGGAATAGAAAGATGACCAAGCTCGAAGCGCTCCGCCAGGCCCAACTGAAAATGCTGCGAACCGGCGCCAACCGCGGGCTGGCAGGCGTCAGCCGCGGGCTGAAATTCGCCAACGACCAGCCGCCGGACAGCAACCACCGCCTCCCGCCCTATTACTGGGCGCCGTTCGTACTCAGCGGCGATTGGCAATAATGTGCGTCGCTGCTTGCGATTTGCTAGAATGTGCGCGTGAGGATTCTTGCTTTCCAACTTTGCCCTGGGAAGATCGGGTGGCACTGGCCAGCAACGTCGGCCAGTGCCGGCGGGCGGAGTTACCATCTTGAAATGGCGCTGCCTGCCCTTGGCGATCCGCAACGAATTGCAGCCACTTGCGAGTTCGCGAACGGTTGGTTGGGTCGACGTCGACTCGCACCTCGGCACTGGCCGACTGCGCTGGCCAGTGCCACCCAGCCGACACGGCTCTAACGTGCGGTCACGCTGGCACAATCCGGCGCGTATACCTTGAACCAACGAGGCACGAAAGATGAATGACCCGAAGAATTCCTCTCATCGCGTCGTGCGAGCAATGGTGCTCGCCTTGTTGTGCACCGCACTTTCAAGCAGTGCTTCGGCAGATGATACACCGGCGGCGGACGCAAAGACGAATTCGCTGATAACCGAAGTCGTCAAGCGCGGCGACCTCGCGCTAATAATCCGCGCGACCGGCACGATCGAGCCGGAAGAGGTCGTGGACGTGAACTCCAGCGTCGCCGGGACCATTACGAGCTTTGGACCAGATCCGCGGGCCGCGACCGATCCACAATTCAAAGGGAAGTCGATTGATTACAACTCGCCGGTCGAAGCGGGCACATTGCTGGCCCAGCTCGACGACCGTCGGTATCGGTCTCGAGTTGACGAAGCCCAAGCCGGCTGCCAGCGAGCGCAAGCGGAGTTGGAAGGGGCGAAGGCGAAACTCGAGTTGGCTGAGTCCAACTTGAAGCGAGTCCAGGGCAGTGTGGCAAATAAGACCGTTCCCGCTGAGGAGGCCAATGCGGCGGAAATCAAGCTCAGGGTGGCCAAGTCTGCCGTCACGGCTGCCGCGGCGGGGCTTGCCGAGCGCGAAGCGGTGCTCACGCAAGCTCAAATCAATCTTGCCGCCACCACCATTAGATCGCCGATCAAGGGGATTGTGATCGACCGCCGCGTCAACGTCGGGCAAGCGGTCGTGTCGAGCTTAAACGCCGCCAGCCTGTTCCTAATCGCCGGGGACATGAAACATTTACAGATTTGGGCCTCCGTCAACGAAGCCAATGTCGGCGCGATTCGTGAGAAGCAATCGGTTCGGTTCACCGTCGATGCCGTTCCGGGCAAGGTCTACGAGGGGCAAGTAGCGCAGGTTCGCCTCAACGCGCAGATGTCGCAAAACGTCGTCACGTACACCGTGGTCATCTCAGTCGACAATCCCGATGGCAAGCTGCTGCCCTATCTCACCGCGAACGTGGAGTTCGACGCGGGTCATCGCGAACATGCTCCGCCGCAATGAGCGAGCATCGTCAGCGCTTACCGCAGACGGCTCAGCCGCTTGACGTCGATTCCCAGCATTTCCGCGATTTTCGCTTGCACGCCGGCGTACTTCTTGCAGACCTCATTGCCGCTGGCGCGATAGGCGTGGTAGCCACCGGCGCCGTCGTCCTGGAACACATAAATCTTCCCGCTCCGGACTCCGACCAATTGCTTTTTTCCGGGCACTTGAAGGCAATGCGATGAATCGTTCAAGAGCTGCGCGGCCTGAGCGTCGGATAGATCGAGTTTGGTTCCTTTTCGGCCGAGCGATCCACCTGTTTCATGCTTCGGGTTGGGATTGTACTTGCGCATGATTGTGGTCACCCTCGGCGTTGCGACAGTCAACGGACAGGATAAACAGGATTGTACGGGATGTCGAATTGGGCGGGGAAGCTCCTCAATCCAACTGCTTGACGAACCGGGGAATGCGGAAGAGCGGAAGTTACAGCGGCAGACAGACTGGTGAATCGAGAGTGGATATGCCGGCAATGCCGCGCCCAGCGGCTCGCCTTGCCGCTATAATGACAGTAGAGTATGTTCATCTCACGATGGGTATGTTGACTTGCTCTCAGGGGTTGCAGCGCATTAAGTTGAGATTTGACAGTATGGCGATTCCGAATCGAAATGGCTCTTCGCCGGACTACGAGAGGCCGCCGGTTGTCGAAACCGTGCTCGGCGTGCAGTTCGATCAAATTGTAAATTTCGGAAATGCGCAGCTAGGGGCATTTTGGAAAACGCTCGATCTGGCCGAATGGGCGAGCGTCACGGATGCTCCGGCGTTGGTGTCGCAGTTCGAGCAATTTGGCGACGCCGTTAAATGGCAACCACAGTTGGGAATCCAATTCACGCAGGTTCCAAGAACGCGGCTCCAAATCAAGAACAGCAATGGAGATCGCATGATTCAAATCCAGGACAACCGTGTTCACTTTAATTGGTCAAAGAGCGAAGAGTCCAGCTATCCTCGTTACCCGGCGGTTCGAAATGGATTCGAGTATGCGTTGCGGCGATTCGTGGATTTCATCTCGGAAGAACACCTCGGCGAGTTTCGACCGAATCAATGGGAAGTGACGTACATCAACAATATCCCCAAGGGAACTGTATGGAGAGTCCCGAGCGATTGGGGGTTCTTTCGGCTTCTTGCTGGCGTTTCGGACGTAGCTAACCTCGTGGACGGAGAAAGCTTTTCCGGCGAGTGGCATTTTCAAATTCCCGACCAGCGGGGACGGCTTCACATCCAATGGCAGCATGGCCTCGCACCAGCCAAGCCACCCGAGCATCAGGAAACGGTTTGGCTCACATTGACCGCTCGTGGATCTCTGGGCGATGCGGCTGATCCCTTGCGATCGGTCGTCAATGGTTTGGACCTGGGGCATCACACGATCGTTAACTCCTTTCGGACCTTGATGAGCGACGAAGCGAACACGTATTGGGGACTGAAAAAATGAACATGACTGAAAGTAAATCCACTGCGTTCGTTTCGGTGGAATTGGATGAGTTCGTGCCGACAACAGCCGACACCGAGTCCCCGATCGCTCGGATTGGACTCGATAACGAACACTGGGAAAACCTTATCAATCGGCTCATTACATGGGCACAAAAACCGGACATGCTTGCCAACGAGGGAATCGAGCCGCTAACGCACAAGGCGATTGCGGCGGCCGCTTGCTTAGTCGTTGAGTTGAAGAAGATAGGGGCCAAATGCCCCGATAGTGTAGCCCCTGATCCGAATGGCGGTATCGTGCTCAAGTCTCAGACAGGTGCGCCAGATTTGGCGATAGTGTTTCACGTTTGGGACGATGGCACAATCGATCGTTGTGTCTTTAGTGGCTCAAGATTGGTGGAACGTTCAGGTTGAGTTAGGATCGAATGGACGCGCCTTCCGCGTGACTGATTTGTGGGCGATGGCACCGAACCTGTCGAAGACGACGAGTTGATATATCGCCGCATTCCTGAGGTCTGGTGCGACCCGGACACACGGCAGTTGGACGACCAAGCATTTGCGCCGCACAAAACCAACGACGTGGCCGGGCTGTCCCTTTCCCGAGCGAAGTACAAGACGATTGAGGAGGCGGCGAAAGGTTGGCCGGGAAAGACGTACTACGTTGCGATATTGAAGGCGAAGGATTTGAGAGCCAACGACATTGCAATCGAATCGAGACCACTTCATGATGATCCCGGCCACATTGAATTGCCCAGCCTCAACTCCAAAAATCGGAGAGATTCCCGAGTTCTGGAGTTGCAAGCAATGCTGGCGGAATTGACACTTTCTGTCGAAGGCCCATTTGGGCCGTCGTGAGATCGCGCGAAAGCGCGGAGGAACGTATGAAAGTCGGCGTGCTTGGATCTGGCGACGTGGCGAAGGTCCTGGCGAGCGGTTTCCTGCGGCACGGTCACGACGTGACGATGGGCACTCGCGACGTCGGGAAGCTGGTGGATTGGAAGAAACAGAACGGCAAAGGCCGAATCGGCACATTCGCCGAGGCAGCCCGATATGGCGAACTCGTGGTGTTGGCCGTCAAGGGGACCGCCGCAGTCGAGGCCCTTCGCGCCGCGGGCGCGGAGAATCTTGCTGGAAAGACCGTCATGGACGCGACCAACCCGATCGCGGACCTGCCACCCGTCAACGGCGTTTTGAGCTTCTTCACAAGTCCGAACGAATCGCTGATGGAGCGATTGCAACGCGAATTCCCGCGCGCGAGACTCGTGAAAGCGTTCAATTCCGTCGGCAGTTCCTGCATGGTGAATCCGCAGTTCAAGGAGGGCAAGCCGACCATGTTCATCTGCGGAAACGACGAAGCCGCCAAGCAGACAGTGCGAGGCATCCTCGATCAATTCGGTTGGGAGACGGCCGATATGGGCCAGGCCGAGGCCGCCCGGGCCATCGAACCGCTCTGCATGCTCTGGTGCATCCGCGGATTCCTGCGCAACGAATGGAACCACGCATTCAAGCTTTTGACGTGAAAGTCCGCCTGCGGTGACCGGGGGGACTTCGGTTAATCTAGATGGAGCCCGAGGGCTAGAGCTTTGGCGGATCGTCGGGTACCACAGGAAGATAGCGATCGAGATCCATGCTGTCGTGAAATACGCGACCGATCTCAACTCGGCCGTCACTGCGAACTCGGTACAGCAAGCAGTGCCGAGGATGCTTGACTCGTCCCGTGGTTGCCACAACGCGATCTCGACTGTGCGCCAAGTGGTAGGTCCGCACATTGGCGCCAAATTCCGGACGATTATGACTACCGGCCCGATCCGGTTTTTCAGCGACGTCAATGATGGCGCGGACCAAGAGCGCCTCGTAGCGCAACCTCGCTTGCGGCCCAAAATGGTCGTGTGTCCAAGCAAGTATGGACTCGATGTCCCGCTCGGCGGCGGACGACAACACATAGCGAGGCATGAAATCAGTCGCCGTTCGCGCGTCGTTTCACTTGCTTGGAAGCGCGCCGGCCGATCTGACCGATGACGTTCGCAAGTTGTCGCTCGTCGTCGATTGCAATCCCACCCCCCTGGTCCAATTGATCGAATCCCTCAGACGCCAGGGCGCGGAGCAAAGTGAGCTTCTCTTGTTCTTCGCGGGTCTGTTGCTCCAGTAGATGGAGGCCGGCTCGCATGACCTCGCTCGCGTTCCGGAATCGCCCGCCCTTCACCTGCTTCGCGACGAATCGGTCGAAATGTTCCGTTAAGTTGATATTGCGAGTTGGCATGTTCCCCTCGGTAGCCAAGTCGGTCGGTCACGCGCCGCGTCTCCCTGAAAAGATACCATGATTGGCAGTTGTTGCCAACTTCTGGATTTGGGGACGGGGCACGGCGGCATGGTTTCGGCCCGAGAGGTAGGCCGATTGCGGCTTTCCGGCCTTCTCTTCTCAGCAGCGCCTACTTGGCCCGTTGCACGGGTCCAAAGTTCCAATTCATTTTGCTCGGATCGATCCCGTAGGCGGGCGACTTGCGATACATTTCGTCCCACTGGTGCTCGTTCGCCGTGGCGCTGTCGCGGATGAATTTCTCGAAGGTCTGATCGGGCGATCCACCGTGCAACTTAATCAACCAGTCGATTGGCGAGGTCGCCTTCTGCGACCGAGCGGCCGTGATGTACGGAACGGCCACCGCCACCAAGCAGGCAATAACTGCCGCGGCGGCGATGTAAGAAGTCCAGCCCGCGACGCGCGCCCAAATGTCTACGGATGACGCTGGCGGTTGCGTGGTGTCCGCCGATCCCGTCTCGGCTGCCGCAAGCGAATCCTCGGCCTGCGCGAGATACTTAGCGGATGCAAGATCATGTTCGGCCATCGGATGCCTCGGCTTCAGGGTTGCGCTGCTCTGCGAATGAAATCTAGCTCATGAATCGGGGCAGTGGCGCTGGTCGGGCATCCGACTTCCTGCGCGCCGCCCGAAAAATGGAGCCGGTTTTCGCCGATGGCGAAGGTCTTCCCGACCCGAAGACAGGCGATAAAATCCGGCGGGGCGGACTCGCGCGCCGTTCAAAACGGCAGAGCATCCTCGTCGCTCGCGCAGTTCGGGCCATCCGCATTCGAGGCATCCGCCGCGCGCGGCGGCTCTAGAAACCTGCCGAGGCGCTCGTCAAGGTCCGCGCACTTGGTTTCCAACTCCGGCGGTGCGGCGGCCAAGACGTCAAGCGATTCTCGGAATCGATCGAGCACTGGATCGAAAAGCGCGGCCTTCGTCGCGATGTCGCCCGATTGGCAGACCTCGCGGAGATTGCCGAAATCGCGACTGAGCCGGTCGATCAGGTCGCGGCGCTCCGCCGGCAGCGGAAAACTCGGGCAATGAATCTGTCGCAGAACGCTGCTGCACGTGCGCAAAAGGCGGGCAGTTCCGGCGGGCCGCGAATTCGGAATTTGCGGGACGTGCGACGTAATCGGCTGCGCCGGCGTCCCATTCATTGGCATCGCGACAAGTCGATATCTGGCACGGGATTTGCTAGCCAAGCGAAGTGGGCGCTTGTTCGCCCCGATTGACCTTCTTTTCTTGATCGGAATCCGATGTCAACGCCGCCGTTTCTTGGCGGAAATGGCTGATGAAGTAGGCTTTCCAAAGTCGTACTCACTGACACCTTTAAGTGCCAATTTCGCGGAGGTGATGGCGCATGTCTCGATCGCTCAAGCGACTCGTTTGCGTGTTCACAAGCGTCGCAGTGCTAACGGCTGCGTACGCGACTGACTCGCGTGCCGCCGAATCGGCCATCGCATCGACGCAAGCGGCAACCCAGTCCCTTTCACCGGCGCATGATCCGGCTCGGAATGCCACGAGCGCCGCCGTCAGCGTTAAGGGCGCTCGGCCGCTGAACCCTCGAGTCGTGTTCATCGTCAAGAAAGACTGTGCGAAATGCGATCAGGAGCTGGCGCGCTTGCAGCGCGCGGGGGGCGATTTCGAAAAAATGCGGGCGATCGGCTGGTTGATCGGCGAGGGGCCTGAAAACCAGGTCCAGATTGTCGATCGAGACCAGATTCCCGAGTTGGTGCGAAAGCTGGACGTGCGCGATTATCCAACGGTCGCCTGCATCGACAACGGCGAAGTCGTCCGATCATTCAAGTCAGGCTGCACGACGCCGCTCGACGCCTGGACGTTCGGATTTCTTGCCAAAGGGGTCGACGAACGGCCGCCGGGAGCGGTGCTGGAATCGGCCCGAGTCGAGACGACCGGCAGCTACCGCCTCCGCGGCAATCATTGGTCTGTCGAAGGGGACTGGAACCCGACTCGCGACAGGGTCATCGAGCACCTGCGCGGCCCGAACCATCTCAGCGAACTCGAGCCGCAATGGCATATCGACTCGTGGTCGTATGAAGAACTCCGCTCGCTGCACGACGATCTGCATGAGCGCTACGACACCTACACGAGTTCCAGTTCGTCGCCCCCCGAAGTCAGGCATTGGAAGGGCGGATAGAGGAAGGCGGTAGTTGGGTAGTGAACGCCCTCCGCGGCGTTCCGTGACGACGGCCATGGAGGCAATGTCGGCAGCGCGACACGCGGTCGTTAAATGCCTGTTCATCATGCCCAAGCGACCGGATCGCGCCCGAATCTTGGCGAGGTTTGCAGCGATGCCTGAGGGCTTCGCCAAGCCGCGGAAACCTCCGAACTTTCCAAAACTCTGGCACGCTTCTTGCGGTTATCCTAAATCGTGCGCACACGCACACTTACCGAATGTCGAATTCTGTGATCGGAGGACCAAGCCATGCCAGAGAAGGAAACACTTAAACGTGCCGAGCGAGATAAACGCCAGGGGAAGGCCGCCACCACGCAGGCCGGGGAGTTCATTCGCGAGGAAATTCACCACATTCGCGAAGGGAAACACGGGGCGCGATCCGCGAAACAGGCAATCGCCATTGGGTTATCCAAAGCGCGCAGGGCGGGGGTCGATCTACCGCCGCCGAAACGAGGCAAAACGACTGAGCGGACGCGGCGCAGCGCCGAGCTGGCCTATGAGCAAGGGCACGAAGCAAACGGTCATCACAAGCCAGCGGTCAAGCGCTCGCGCGCGATCAAGAAAGCACTGGGGCGCGAGCCGCATTCCGCGGCAACCCACGAGGCCCTCGCGCGCCAGGCCCGCCGAGCGGCCCGTCAACGCACGGCCGCCGAGCGCAGCGCCGCGGCGGAGAAGGCTGTTCATACCAAAGGCGCGGCCGGTCGATCCGCGGCGGCAAAGAAGGCGGCCCGAACGCGGGCGAAAACTCGAGCCTAGGGGAGCTTCAAATCTGATTTGACGGGTGCCATGGCCACTGCTCTGAGTGGCCATGCGCCAACCCAGTCCATGCCCACGCCGACCCGCTGGCGCGGGTGCCCCGCGTGGGCATGGCACCCCGAAAACCGAAACGGTTTTGAAGCTGCATTGGCAAAGATCAGCGCCGTTGCGAAGAATCGGCCTTACGGCTCTTGAAACAGCTTCGGATCGAGATTGTCGAATAGTTTGAACTCGACAAGTTCGCTCTTGGTCGACTGTTTCATCTCGCGCCCCACGCCAATCGTACGAATATCCGTCGTTCTTCCGGGGACGGGAAAGCCATCGATTGTTTTGTAGTCGCCGTAGACGGTTTCGTATTCTTGCAGCGTATTGTTCTCCCCAAGCAGCAATCCGGTTTCCTGGTCAAAATACATCTTCAAGGAAAGGTCTACGGGCGAGCGGGACTTGGCCAGCGCGATGCCCGCGGCGGCTCGGTCATTCAACTTGATCTCGCCGAGCGGCGACAGCTTGCAATCGGTGTCTTTGAGCCTAAGCACCGTTCGCGGGCCGAAGTATTTTACCTCATCGAGCCAGTATTCCCGTGGATAGTCGAGGCCGCCAAAGAATATCTCTTCCACCTTTCCATCGGTATGTTTTCGCCACCGCCGGATGCGGTCTAGCCCGAGGATAATTTGGACCTCCTTCGCGGCGTCCCCTTCTCGTCCGAATTCGATCCGATATTTGTCGGGCAACTCGACGAAGTATTTGGTGGTCGACGCTTTCCCGTGTGACCCAGGCGTGCGGAGTTCGAGGGTCATGGCCTTGATCTGTTCGAGCTTTTCCTGGCCGCCGTAGGCCTTTAGCACCTTCTCGACCAATGGCTGCAGGTTTTCGTTTGATGTTTTATGGTCGCCCGACTCGTTTGAGTTTACCGCACCGGTCTCGTTGTCTCCCGGCTTGGCGGGCGAGCTATCCGGGCCGCCTCGATCGCTCAGCGCCGCAAAAAAGTCCTTCAGCGAAAGCTTGTGGATGATCGTCCCTGGCAGCGGGACGGCGTCATCGCCGGAACCTCCGATGACCGACTCGCTCAGCGAGAATTTCGAGTCGGCCAGATCGTCGCGACCGACGGAAAAATAGAACGTATTGTCGCGCTTGCGGCCGAAGGCCGGGCTGTCGCTTGTGGCCACCAGATTGCCGCCGTGATAGGCGGCGAAGTGCGCCACGAGATATTTCGGCTCTGCCAGATATCGGATGACGGTAAACTTGAACTGCCCATCCTTGCCGTCCGCCACATTCACAGACCATTCCTTGGGATGCTCCTTGACATAATCGGGCGTCAACGTTTCCTCGACCGTCAGTGCCCAGCCGGTCGCCGCGAGGGCGAGGTTCACAGACGCCACGATGATTGTCAAGCGAAAAGCGGCAGTGACCTTCGATGTCGAGCGCATAATCAATGCTCCGCCGGATAAGGGGAACCAGTGACCGCTACCATCGCGGCACCAACTTTGACGAAGGCCGCTGGCGAATCGTTCCCTTTCTAGCGAATTGGCCCCCGGCCGCGAGAACGCCTGCCGCACATTGTTGAAGGAGAGTAGGAGAGGGACAGGCTAGCCTGTCCCTCTCC
>DASZFO010000190.1 GCA_035939775.1 Pirellulales bacterium
CATTGCGGCCATGGCCATCGTCGTCGAGAAATGCCTCGCCGCGAAACTCGCCATCCTTCCACGTCGAGATTACCGCGCGGGTTTGCGCCTCGGCCGCATCAAGAATCGTCTCCACTGCAGCCTCGACGACAGCGGCGCCAAATTCCGTAAACAGCCGCGACAACCGGCGTTCTCCGAGGTGCGCGGCCCCGACCATGGCGGCCAGATCGCCGCGAAACTCGCGGGGATTGCGGATATTCAGTGCCAGCATGTCCAGGAGATCGTCGCGTAACCGTCCGGCCTCGTAGAGCTTGATCGGCGGGACGCGCAGCCCCTCCTGCCAGATCTCGGTGGCGGACGGATTGTAGCCGCCATGGGTGGCGCCGCCGATGTCGCTCTGGTGTGCCCGGACGATGGTCCAGAGCAACCGCCGCTGTCGATCGAAGACCGGGACAAATGCCGTCAGGTCGGGAAGATGGCTGCCGCCATGGTCGGGATCGTTGAGCAGGATGACGTCACCCGGCCGAACATCACTGAAACGTCGTTCGACGGCCAGGGTAGCCCACGGCAATGCGCCGACATGTACAGGGATATGGTCAGCCTGCGCGATCAGGCGGCTCCTAGTGTCGCAAATCGCCAGCGAGAAATCCCGGCTGGAGTTCAGGATCTGGGAATAGGACGTGCGAAGCATGGCTTCACCCATTTCCCTCACGATCGAGCTCAGCCGGTGCTGGACGACGGATCGCGTGATCGGGTCGATCTCGATGGACATGGGTTTCCAGTTTGAAAAATTCGACTTGGCGAGATTGGAGAAACGCCTGGAAAAAAGCAATCTCGACGGGCCAGTCCGATGACTACTCCGCGCGGCTCGGCCGCATTTCGAGGATTTGCTTGGACAATTGCGCCGAAGCGGTTCTGGAGCGCCCAGCGCAGGCCGGCGGGGACAATTTTTTATTCCGGTTGAGACGGGATCAGCCTGATATAATCGCGATGCAGTGACATCGGTGATTTGCGACCATCGAACAGGACGCGAACGCTGCTATTGAGTCGGCTGCCGCCGACAATGGTGCCTTGCTTTTCGGCGAGACGCGGGTTGCGCGCTGCTCCGAGTGTGCTCATTCCGAAGCGGGCGCCTTTGGCGATGGGGGGAGCGGCCGAGCGGCCGTCGCTTCGAACGGAATGGACTGCGCCATTACGCTGGTTCTTGATCAATCCTTCGAAAACCCCTCTCGGCCGTTCGCTCATTCGTTGGGCCCTCGCAAAAATCGACCGCAATTCGAGTGGAATCGCACTAGACGATATGGAAATCAGCGGCGTGCAGTTGCGCCTTCGGTACGCCGGTCAGTGTGATCACGTCATGGCTGTCGACCGTTATCACCGTGTTGCCGTGACCATCATCGTGCAGGGCCCTCAAAACGGCCTGGGTGTTCGCAAAAATCGATTCATCGAATTGGAGAACATCAGAAAGGGGATGAAAATCCGTTAACACTGTGTGGCCGACCCCGGCAAAATTGAACACAAAGGTATCGCTGGCACCAAAGCCGCTCAACGTCTGATCCGGGGCAGTCGCGACCACCGTATTCTGGGCGGGACCGGGGTCCAGCATCGTCACCGGTGTCACACCCTGACCCGGATCATGCACAACCATGGGACCGGTGCTCTGGCTGGTGGCGGGCGGATCGAACACGAGCGTGCCGTTGCCACTGTCCTTTTGTACCGTAAAAATTCCTGCTCCCGTGTAGTTGACGAGATCGAACACTTCGGAGTGACCGGCTCCGTCGCTGACGGTCAGGACGCCGCTGGTCGCCGTCGTTGCGACATAATTGGCCGATCCCAACCCGGTCCAGGTCAAATCCAGTAGATCAATGCTGTCATGCGTGAGCGAATTTGCGCTCATGTTGGATATTTGCCCGGCGAACGGCTGGGTCAGCGAGTGATCGAGGATGAGGGTCCCCTGAACACCCAGGAAGCTGACAGTTGCCCCTACTGGGCCGTTGAACTCAAGCGTTGCCCCGTTGGCAATCGTGAAGGTTCCGGTCCCAGCGACGACAGCGCCAATATCGAGGCTGCCTGACTGGACATTGATTGTCCCGTTGTTGATGAAGCCTACGACCCCGGTGCTGGTGATACTGGCCGTTCCGGTGGAATCGATCGTGCCGTCATTGGTGAGGATATTCGTGCCGCCCGTGAAAGTGCTGGCGCCCGTGAGGTTCCAGAGGCCGCCAACCTCATTGTGGAATGTCGCATTGCCAGTGAGAACAACGCCGGTGATCGTTCCGAAATTGTCGATTGCCGCGGTGCCCGTTGAAGTCGTCGTGGCATCGATTGCGTCGGTCGTACCGGTCACTGTCGCGTAGTTGGTGACGCTTACATCGCCGCCATCGAAGCCGAGCGCGCTGATGCCGCTCCGTCCGGCGTTAATGGTTGCTCCGGCTTCAGCGATAATCGTTACCGTCCCGGTGCCGTAGTTGATGCCGCGTATACCGTCGGTGCCCGCCGGCGCGAGAATGGATGCGTAATCGTCGACCGAGACGCTGCCATGAACATTGCCGTCGACAGTATCTGTGTTGTTGGGATTGTAGCCGGCCAGGATTCCCGCGGCCGGGTCACCAGAACCGGACAGCACAGTGCCGGACTCAATCGTTCCATAGGCCAGGACCGAAACGAAGCTCGTTGATGGAACAGAAAATGAGCTGCCCGGCCAAGGCGCCGGAGCCTTGTTCAGCGCGACGATCCCCGAGCCTCCGTTCCTGGAATCGATCAGAATTCCGGCGCTGGTCGATACGTCGATGTTACCGGCGCCAAAATTCGACGCGCCAATCCCGTCTGCAAACCCGTTGACAGGACTCGCACCACCAAGCGTGATCGATCCCGCATCGTCGCTTACAACGATATTTCCTGTGCCGTAGTCGAAAGCCCTGATGCCATCTCCAGAGGCGGGATTGATGTTGGCAAAATTATTGACGACGACGTCCCCGTCGAGACCCGTCAGCGGAAAGGTCGTTGGAGTGGCAGTTCCGCCCAGATAACCCGCCACGATTCCGGCTGGTGGATTTCCGTTCGATAGAGCGGTACCAGAATTGATCGTCCCGACGGCAGTTACCGTAATTGAGCTATTTGCCGACGCAGCAATCGTCGCGGCCTCGCTAACGGCGTTGATTCCTTCGCTTCCCGAGTCGATGACGTCACCAGACGAGGTGATCACGGATATGTTTCCAGCATCGGTGCTGGTCGCAACTATTCCGTCGCCGGACGTCGACTTTACGGTTGCGCCGGAATAGACGTTGACCGCGACGTTGCCAGTCCCTCCGCCCAGGGCGGACGCAAGTATGCCGTATTGAACACCGGCCACGGTCGTTCCGGCCGCGTCGTTGACGGTTACGTTTCCGTTTCCTTCGTTATACGCATCGATGCCCAGGCCTGCCGCCGCCGTGATATTGGCATCGTTGTTGACGATGACGTTGCCGTTCACGTTTGTGTTGGCTGTCGCTGTCGTTCCACCAAGAAATCCCGCCGAGATACCGCTGGGTGAAGAGCTGCTATTGTTCAGTATGGTCCCCGAATTGATGGTCCCTTCGGCATTGACGGTCACGAGCGAGTCGCTCGAGGCAGCGATAACTGTCGCCTGGTTGACAACATCTATCCCAGTGCTGCCGGACGAAATCAGGTCCCCCGTCGACGTCGTGATCGCGATATTGCCTGGCCCGTAATTGAAGGCTCCAATGCCATAGGGGGCATTCCCCGATGAGGCGGTGGCAGAATTCAGCGCCGAAATGGTCGCATTGCCCCCAACGTTGATTGCAATGTTTCCAATGCCATAGTCGAATACGCGCATTCCATCGCCCGCAGCGGCGGTGATGCTGCCGGCATAGTTCACCAGCACGTTGCCATGGACGTTGGCATTGAACACATCTGCGACTCCAGGATCGACGCCTACGAGCATTCCGGCCGGTGCAGACCCGCTGTTGTTCAGGTTCGTACCCGAATCAATCGTTCCCAGTGCGACGACGGTGACGTTGGCCGGCACGGCCGCGCTCACGACCGTGGCTTGGTTCTCGGCGAGAATTCCCGTGCATCCCGAAGCGATCGTGTTGCCTGTGGCATCGACGACCGACACATTGCCGACCCCGTAGCTGATGGCGAGTATTCCGTATTGGGCGAAGCCGGAAGCCGTCGTTCCCGCGGCCGTCGCCGTGATCGAGCCGGAATTGGAAACAGAGACGTTTCCTGTCCCGTAATTCTGGGCGTTGATGCCTATTCCTCTGGTGGCGGTGATGGTGGCGGTGCTGCTGACGTCAACGTTGCCGAAAATTCCCGCGAGCGGGGGATTTGGTATATTGGCCGGCGGGCTCACTCCGCCGAAGTAGGCCGCCAGGATCGCCGAGGGTTCGCTCGTGGTCGTGACAAGTCCCGAATTGATGGTGCCGGCGGCCGCAATCGTAATCGAGCTATTATCGGCGAGCGGGACCGAGGTTCCCTCGTCCTCGTCAAAGATGCCGACGCCACCGGCGTTGATGGTCACCCCAGCCAACGTCGTCACCTCGGAACTGCCGGATGATGTAACTGCAAAAATGCCTCTCGCGTTTGCCGAGGTAATTTGCGCCGTTCCACCAACAAAGATCGTGAGTAATCCGCTGGTTGTAACGCCCTCGATCGCGAATGAGGCTCCACTTACATTGCCATAGTCGACGATCGTCGTTGAACCGGTCAGGGAGCTCGTGGAAATGCCGACGCCCCCGGACGACGAAACATTGCCCGCACTGGTGATCGCAATATTGGCACCGGTCGTGGAAACGTTGATCCCGGCAAAGGCGCCCGTCACCGTGATCGAAGAAGGTTGGATGGTTTCAACGTTGATCGTATCGGTCGAGAGGCTATCCGTGGCTGCGATATTCAGCCCGTTCGCGGTGCTGCTGGTAATAGTTGCGTTGGCCGCGAGCTGATAAAACTGCGCCGTGGTCGGCGTGAATGATTGTGCGGCGTTCGCTCCGGTCAAATGAGTCCCCGAGGGCTCAAGCACGATTTCGCTCCCGCCGGCGGAACTGAACAGCACGCTGAATGTGTCCGCGGCCGGCGCACCCGAAATCTTGTAGGTCAGTGTCGAGCCGCCCACCTCCGTGATCGAACCGCTGTTGCTCGCGCTTGAAACCGCGATACCCTCGAGAAGGATTGCGTCGCCGGTGGCTGGTGCGACAATCGTCGCCGTCGAACTGAAACCGGTCGGATTGTCCAGCGTCAGCAACCCGCCGCCCGGACTGAAAGTAATGGTTTGCCCTGGACCGACGGTGTTCACGATTTCGAGTTCGGCCTGATTGCCGATCGTGAACGAACCGTTGCCCGATACGGCACCTCCGACCTGGGCAGTTGCACCCGCGTTGACGTTGATGGTACCGGAATTCGCCAGCGCAAGCGTTCCCGCCGTCAACGAGCTCACGCCGTTGAAATTGATGGTTCCGGAATTGTTGATTGTGTTGGCGCCCGAGCCGAAGAAACTGGCGCCGCGGATATTCCAGACACCG
The DNA here is from genome assembly GCA_035939775.1 of Pirellulales bacterium. Lineage (NCBI taxonomy): Bacteria > Pseudomonadati > Planctomycetota > Planctomycetia > Pirellulales > Pirellulales bacterium. The sequence goes on from DASZFO010000190.1 coordinate 5,499, forward strand.
CCCGCATTATTGTTGATGGTCGCCGTGCCCAGCTGCACGTCGCCGGATAGAATGCCGGAGTTGTTGATGGTAATGGCGCCGACATAGTCTGCGACCGAGAAATTGAAGCCGCTTACCGCATAATCGGCGGCGATGACAGACCCTGTGCTGGTATTGGTGAAAGTCGCGCCTTGCGTGCTGTCGTTATTGATTTGCACGACAGGACTGAAGGATGAGCCGAGGGCACTGATGGCTCCCGAGTTGGTAATGGAAACGATGCCGTTGACGCTGTTGGCAACTCCATTGCCTGTGCCGGCGGAAATTCCGATGCCGCTCGCGACCGTTATCGTACCCTTGTTATTGATCGATACGTTCCCGCCGCCGAGTGCGTAGGCATTCACGCCTATAGCCTGCGCGGTTATCGCCGAGGAAGTTTCGAGAGTGGCCGTCAGATTGCCGACGCCCCAATTGTAAAGCCCTATTCCTGCCCCGGACGCCGCATTGATAATGGCGCTGTTATCAACAAGGACGTTGCCCAGTATGTTGCTGTTGACGGTCCCGACTCCATACCCCGCCCAGATTCCACCTGAGAAACCGCCGCCCGTAGGCATGTCGAAGCCCGAGTTGATCGTTCCGACGGTCGTGATGGATATTTCACTGGTGGCGGGCGCACTTGTCGCCGAATTGCCCGCCGCGATTCCGATACCGCCGGAATTGACCACATCGCCAGCGGTGGTCGTAACCAAAACGTTCCCGCCGTTATTCGCAAACGCCGATATGCCGTTCAAACCATAGAGAGAACCGGCGGATATTGTTGCGCCGGTGAGGACGTTGATCGTTGCGCTTCCGGAAGTCGGGCCTTGAGAATAGGCGGCGATGCCGTATTGAGCGCCCGACACCGTCGTGTTCGCTTCGTCGGTCAGCGTCACACTGCCGTTGCCCCAGTTGAATGCGTCAATCCCCCAGCCGGCCGAAGCGGTGACGTTGGCAAAGTTGTCGATGCTTACAGTGCCGTTGACGTTGGCATTTGGCGTGCTCGCGGACCCTGGAACGTATCCAGCGGAAATTCCCGCCGGCTGAGAGCCGTTCGGGGTCAGATAGTCGCCCGAATTTATCGTGCCCGAGGCCGACACGCTTGCGCTCGAACCCGCTCCGGCCGCAAGCGCGGTTGCCAGGTTGAACGCGTTGACGCCGCTGGAACCGGAGTCGATGATATCGCTCGCAACCGTCGAGATGGAGACGTTCCCGGTCCCGAAGCCGGCAGCCTCCGCCCCAAATCCCTGTGGAGCAACGATGGTCGTGCTGGCGAGATCAAGGACGGCGACGTTTCCGCTGCCGTAGTTGAAGGCGCGGATTCCATCGCCGCCCGCGGCATTGATATTCGCCGAATTGTCGACAACGACGTTTCCGAACACGGCGGCGTTCGGCGTGCCCGTTTGGCTGCCAAGGTAGCCTGCAAGAATTCCAGCTGGTCTGTTGCTGTTACCGGTAAGCTGATAGCCCGAGTCGATGGTACCGACGGTCATGATCGAAATCGAACTCGTCGTAACCCCGCCGACTTGCGGGACCGATGTGGCCAGATTTACCGCGACGATTCCGGCGCTGCCTGACGTGATGACGTCGTTTGTCGTGGTCATTACCGAAATGCTGCCGGTGCCAGTTGAATCAGCCTCGATGCCATAAAACCGGCCGGCAGTGATGGTCGCGTTCGGTCCCGTCGTTATCATTACATTTCCATTGCCCTCCGTAAGCGCGTGAATGGCGTCGTAACCGCCGCTGATGCTTCCGGTCTGGTTGACGGTGACGCCACTGCCATCCGCGGCGTTCAGTATCTCAGCGAGGATTCCGTCATTGGTATTGCCGCCGGACACATTTCCGGAGCCGCCAACCTGAATGCTGCCACTGCCCGTGGCACTTTCCACGGCCAATATCCCGTAGCCCGCCTCGCCGCCGACTGGGCCGGATGTCGTGACGGCAACGTTGCCGAACGCATTTTGAGTGACGGTTATGCCATTTGCCGCGCCTGTAATAGTTCCGGTCAGGCCAACAGCCAGATTCGCAGTACCTCCCGTTGCCAGGAGATCGACCGCATCGCCAGTAGCTGAAGTGACGTTCCCGGCGCCGGCAATCGTCACCGCTCCGTCTGCGGTGGATATCGCATCAACGGTACCGGTAAAACTCGAAACCAGTGCCAGATTGCCGCCCGTTCCGGCAAAATTCACGGTGAAGCCGGCAGCGCTTCCAACCGAGAGCGTTCCGCCATTTGACACCTGGAGCAAGCCAGCGCTCGTCACCAACGAAGCCAGAATCGAAAGCGAAAACTCGTCCAGCAGCGTTACATTGGGGTCGCTTATCGTGAGAGAGTTGACCACCACTGTCGTGCCGGGAAGAATCGTAATCGTGTATGGCGTGGTACCAAATGGAGATATCTGAACATTTGCCGAGCTTGAGGGTAGGGTCCCGGAACTCCAGTTCGTCGGGTCGGCCCAACTTCCGCCAGCCGGATTGGCCCACGAATTCGGGATGGTATCGATGGAGAAGTTCCCGCTGCTGCCTGCCCCGCCCGGATTCCCCGCAGCATCCTGATAGCTTCCCGCTGTCACTCCGACCGACGCCGTTGTGATTTGAGTGTTACTGTTCGCAGTAAACAATGCTGTCCAGACCGCCGGGCCAGTCTGCTGCAGGTTACTAAGCGTGCCACCCGTAGCCGTTGTGTCGGAAAGACTGAACGCGGTCGGTGCTGCGCTGAAAGTGAATGTTACGGTTGCTGTGTTGTTGCTGACAGTGAGATCAGTGTTGCTGATGTTGATCGCAACCGTCGGAGCCACCGTATCGATGGCCTGGCTGTCCAGGCTCGCCAGGTTGGCCGCCAGCGCGACATTGCCGGCGGCATCGGTGGCGCCGCCCGCCACCAGGCTCAGCGCCACGCTGCCCGATGCCAGCCCCGGCGTCGGATTGGCCACGACGGTGTAGTGGCTGG
>DASZFO010000191.1 GCA_035939775.1 Pirellulales bacterium
CGAGAGCTTCCGCTTCTACGACGAAACGCTTCGCGGCGTGAAGCAGATGCAGCCGCGCTGGAAGCGGGCCATCGGCGCTATCGACTCGCGAATCGGCGAAGCGCTCGGGCAGCTTTACGTCGAGAAGTATTTCCCGCCTGACGCCAAGCGCCGGATGGATGAGTTGGTGAAGAACATCATGGCCGCCTATCGCGAGCGGATCGAGCGGCTCGACTGGATGGGCCCCGAAACTAAGAAACAAGCCCTCGCCAAGCTATCCACCGTCATGCCGAAAATCGGCTATCCCGATAAATGGCGCGACTACTCGACGCTCCAAATCGGCACGGACTCCTACGCCGCGAACGTGCTGCGGGCCGAAGCGTTCGATTGGCAGTATCGCGTCGCCAAGCTCGGCAAGCCGGTCGATCGGCTCGAGTGGGGCATGACGCCGCCGACGGTCAACGCCTATTACAACCCGTCGCTCAACGAGATCGTCTTTCCGGCCGGCATCCTTCAGCCGCCGTTCTTCGATCCGACGGCCGACGACGCGGTGAACTACGGCGCGATCGGGGCGGTGATCGGCCATGAGATCACTCACGGTTTCGACGATCAAGGGAGCCGCTCCGACGCGGAAGGGAACCTCCGAAATTGGTGGACCACCGACGACCGCGCCCGCTTCACGGCAAAGACCGACAAGCTGGTCGAGCAATACGAGGCCTGCACGCTGCTCGGCGACCTGCATGTGAACGGCCGCTTGACGCTCGGTGAGAACCTGGCCGATTTGGGAGGCGTGACGATCGCTTATGCCGCCTATCAGCGCTCGCTCGGCGGCAAGGAAGCGCCGGTGATCGATGGCCTCACCGGGCCGCAGCGGTTCTTCATCGGCTTCGCGCAGGTTTGGCGCGGCGCGACGCGCGACGCCCAGCAGCGGGTCATGCTGCGGACGGACCCTCACTCCCCCGTGCAATTCCGCGCTCTCGTTCCGCTCTCGAACGTCCAGGCCTTCTACGACGCCTTCGCGATCAAACCGGGCGAGGCCATGTATCGCACGCCGGAGAAGCGAGTGCAAGTGTGGTAGCTGATCGGCGGCTATTTGGAAGAATACGTGACGCTCCTGTTGATTCTCGAATGCCGATGGACCATGCTCAGGTGCTAATCGACCAAGGATTTATCTGCGGTGACCCTTCTTAACAAACATCTTTCGGTTTAACCGAATTGCCATTTGCTGGAATGGCCGTCATGTCCTTCCTATCTCCCCGCCACCGCTTCCAATTCAGCCTGCGGACGCTGCTGATCGCGGTCACGCTGTTGGCCGTGCTGTGCGGCTACGTCGCCCATGAGGCCAAGATTGTGGCGACTAGAACGGCGTGGCTCGTTGCGCGCCCGGCGTTATCTGATTTCCCCAGCTTCTCTCACATAATCATAGTTTTGGCACCGTGTGACAAGAACAGGTCTCCATCGTTTTTGCGACGATGGTTTGGAGATGAAAGACAGGAAGCAATCGAGATCCTGGGGAGGAGTTCCGCCGCCGAGGTGAAACAGATAACCGCCCTCTTTCCGGAAGCCACCGTGTTCAAGGATGATCGCCGGCACTGAGACCAGCCTGATCATGCACACAGGATTCACCCACTACCTTCGGCGGTCGATGATTGACCGACCTCCGGCGAGATGGGATGATGATAGACGTTGCTCGGTCTGACATTCGTGCTGCATCGGTGTTTTGCCATGCCCCTGTCAATAGAAGTCGATCGAGAGGATGATGGTCGATGGCTGGTGGAGGTTCCGGAACTGCCGGGCGTCATGGCCTACGGCGCAACGCGCGAGGAAGCCATCGCCCACGCGCAGGCATTGGCTTTGCGAGTCATCGCCGACCGGCTGGATCATGGCGAAGCTGTGCCTGAGTTGGACCGCGTCTTTTCGGAGGTCGCATGAGCCGTTGGCGGGCCGTGAAGGCTCGGCGCCTGCTCGCGGCTCTCTTTCGGATGGGCTGGACTGTCAAACGCGAGGGTTCCGGTTCGCATCGCGTGCTTGCCCGGCCGGGATCGCCCGACTTCGTTTTCGCCTTTCATGACGGCGCCGAGATCGGCCCTCGGATGTTGGCGCGAATTGCCAAACGCACCGGTCTGCAGCCCGACGATCTTTAGGCGACGCGGACATCAAGCCGTGTGGCTGCTCCACTGCGGGTCGAATTGCCGCAGGGCGATTTGGCCTGACATAGTTTGGATGAATTCCAGAGCGTCGGGGCCGGGCTCGAGGTGGGTCTCTTTGCCGAATATCTTGAGCCACGACAACCAACTCTGCGCGCCGACGGTCAGGGCCTTGAACTCGGTGAACAGGGCCATCAAGAACGACTTGCGGAATAGCGACCGCTGGACGCTGAACTGGGCGGCGGTGATATCGGAGAGGTAGAGCGATTTGACGAAGTGATAGTTCACGGCCTCGTGGCTATTGTATTCGTAGTAGATCATCCGCTTGTTCGTGAGAGTCGCATAGCCGTAGCTGACTCGCGGCTTGCGGAGGAAATAGTAGAGAAACAGGAGAATTGCCGGCAGCAACGACAGGACGAAAAAGATTATTCCAATGGATTTCTCCTCCGCAGTCGTCAGCACGACCAGTCCTGCGCCGCCAAACCACAGGAGCGCCACGAGAATCAGCGCGATCGCCGAGGCCCGAAACCGCTTGAGCGACGAGTGGGTGATGAAGAATTCCCGCTCGAATGTTTCCTGCGGGTCGAACTGGATGAACGAGGAAATTCGACTCATGGGGATCCTCATTTGATATGGAATTGCGAGTGCTCGCCTCCCTCTCCTTTTGGGAGAGGGCCGGGGTGAGGGTGAAGCAATGCCAGTCGCCGCTTCCCCTCACCCTAACCCTCTCCCAAAGGGAGAGGGGACCGCGTCACAATGGTCTCCGACTCAGAACTAATGGCCTCCAATTCAGATCAATAGTTGACGCTCGACGTGGCCGCGACGCCGGTGTTCTGACGGATGCGGCTGTAGAGCACTGGCAACAGGGTGAAAGCGTCCTTTCCCATCGTGTCGCGAATCAGCACTTTGTCGAGCCATTTGCCGAGGATCGGCAGCCGGGCGACGACCGAGGCCGTGTTGCCCGCCTCGATCGCGATCCCGTCGCGAAAGCGGGTGTGGATCAGGATGCGGAGCCGCTTCTTGCCGAACGCTCCTTCGGAATAAAACGTGTGCACGCCGAGGATGTCCGCCAGATTGGCCGTCCGCAAATCGAACAAGCTCCGGAACCGGTTCTGGCCGAAGGCGAAATAGAGCAACCGCCAGTTCGTGAGATAAATAAATCCTTGGATTTTCGGCCGTGTGAAGAGCGGCCAACCGAAGAGCATGAGCGGGACCGCCACCTCGATGAGTTGAATCGTCCCAAAGAGCCAGCCATAGCGGCGCGGGCGGGGGAAGTCTTGTTGTTCAGCAGGCGGCTCCGGTCGGTCGGCCGCGTTCTGGTCCGGTTCAGGGGCCTTCGTCTCGGTCCCAGGACCCGGCTGATCGCCGCCAGGCAGCGTTATGTCTTTCGCCGGACTGATCTCATCGCGCTTCATTGCCGAATCGCGCTCTTCATAAGTCGCCTTTTGTCGCCACTCCATTTCATCGTCGAAATCGTAGGCCGGAAGCCGAATCATCATGAACAGAAAATGGAACGCGAGACGAATCACGAAAAAGACGATCACGCCAAGCACAACCGCCGCCACGACCTCGCCCGCGGTGGGCGTGCCGCGGTCGTTGACGACCTCCCAGTTGTCGATCACGGTCTCCTTCGGAGAGAGCTTGACGTAGCTGCTGATTTCACTCATCGAATGCGTCTCCGCTTAGTGCCTATCCAAGAACCGCCTGGGCAAAGGGGACAGTCCCCGTTTTGCTCCGCCGACTGCGCAAAAGGGGGACAGTCCCCGGCGGTTCTCGGATAGGCTCTTAATGTCCATGGGCAAGATTCAAGGCCAGCACTTTGGCGTCCAACTCGCCGCACAGTGCCACGGCGTCGCGGCCGGGATCGAATTCGCTTCTGCGAATGTTCACCGCCCCGATTTCGACGTTGTGGCAGGTTCGCGTCGTGATGCCGAGGTAAAACGTCCGCTTCTCCTTGAGCAGCAACAGGCCGAAGAGCTTCTTCAGCCCGCGCTGGGCATACAACTGGAAGCCGCAAATGTCGTCGAGGCTGAAGTGGCAGACCGCCTGCTCGCGGGCAAAAATCCCTTCGGTCAGCTCGAGCACGATCACCCGCTGATTCGTCAGGTACAGGAACGTGTGGCCGCGCAAGCGAAAGACAAAAAACACAGCCGCGATGATGACGACGATCACTAGAAACCCCACTCCGAACGCCGCGAAAATCGGGGACGCTTCCCCGCTAAACGAGAAGACGATAGCCACAACCGCCGGGATCAACGCGATGGTCATGGCGAGCCACGGGAATTTTGGCCGCCGCACGCGGATCTG